>NZ_JBEMBC010000063.1:0-15661 GCF_040274425.1 Carnobacterium sp. | reverse complement strand
TCTGAAAACGTTGAAGAGATAACAAATAAAATGCCTTGGACCCCAGTCCCTCAATCTCCATCTTGGGTTCAAGGGCTCGTTAATTTACGAGGAAATGTAATAACATTGATAAATTTTTATAAATTACTTTCTCCCACTGATGAAACAAAAGAATTATGGTACAATAATATCATCATTGTGAAAAATGATGAGGAAAAAATAGCATTCATGGTGGATGATGTCGCATGGGTTTTGGATATTGAGCCATCCGCTGTTCAACAGTTGGACGATAAAGCTGATGAATTAGTGTCTAGTGTGATTCAAGTAAAAGATCAAATAGTGAGTGTCATCAATATGGAGAAACTATTTTTATAAAAATGAGGGATAATTAGTGAAGCAAGTTTTATCACAGCAAGAAATTGACTCGTTATTGCAGGCAGTAGAGAGTGGAGAAATTGATGCTAAGGGCTTAGATGAAAAAGAACAAGAGAATAAAGTGAAAAGTTATGATTTTAGACGTCCAGTTCGTCTTTCAAAAGAATACATAAGTACTTTGAATATGGTCTTCGAAGAATTTGCTAAAATAGCTGGAAATATCTTGTCCACTCAAGTTCGAACAAGTGTGGGTGTTCAATTAGCTTCTATTGAACAAGTAAGTTTTGATGAATTTGTCCATTCTGTACCTCGGTTCACGCTAATGGGATTGTTTCGTTCTGTTCCTTTAGAAGGAACGCAAATCATTGAAATCAGTCCGCAACTTTGCTTACAATTGGTTGATTTGTTGTGCGGAAGTACCGAGATCAGAGATAATGTAGATGAACTGTCAAAAGAAAGTTTTACGGATATTGAAATGGCTATCTTAGAAGAGATCCTAAGTAATTTCATTCATTCTTTTGAATTGGCATGGCGCGATGTTGTAGAAATCAAAGGGAAGTTGGATTCAACTGAAACCAACCCTCAGATGATGCAAACTATGTCACCAAATGAACCGGTAGTGTTGGTTACGTTCACGGTTGAGTTGTATGGGGTTAAGACGTTTATTAATTTATGTGTTCCTTATATCTTTTTTGAAGGTATATTAGAAAAATTAAGCTTACGCAACTGGTTCCATTCTGAAAAAGAAACTGACCATACGGATAGTGGGAAAATTGAAAAAAGTCTGCATTCTGCACCAGTAAACATGGAAGTACTTTTAGGTGAAACAGTCATGACGTTGGAGAACTTTCTACAATTAGAATTGGGAGACATCATTCCTTTGGATGGTAAAACATCGGATCCGCTCATCTTATCTGTGGAAAAACTTCCACGATATTTTGTTAAACCCGGATTAAAAGGAAAAAACATGGCGGTCGAAGTATTACAGTATATTGGAGGAGAGACAGACTAATGAGTAGTGAAAAATTAACGCAAGAAGAAATTGATGCAATGCTGAACGGCAATGCAAGCGCCCCTGAGCCAACAACAAATGACACCCTTGATCAAACACAAACAGATATTATTGGAGAAATTGGGAATATTTCAATGTCTCAAGCCGCTACAACCCTGTCTTCTATCTTAAGTCGTCGAGTAACAATCACGACTCCGGTAGTGTCTTGTCTGAAATTCCAAGAAATTATTGACGCAAGTGTGACACCAAAAGTCGTAACCACCATTGAATTTAAAAAAGGATTGGCTGGCAGCAACTTATTGATGATGAACGAAAAAGATGCAATCATTATTGCGGATTTGATGATGGACGGAGATGGCAATGCTGAAGGCAAAGAATTTACCGAACTCGAATTGAGTGCTGTAGGAGAAGCCATGAACCAAATGATGGGTTCAGCTGCAACTGCGATGGCTACGATGTTGGAACGGATTGTTGATATTTTACCCCCTGAAGTGGAAGTATGGAAAAATCAAGAGCAAGCAAATTACGATAGAATCAGTGGAGATACAATGGTTTGTAAAATCGCTTTTCAAATGACTGTAGATGATTTGATTGAAAGTGAGATCATGCAGATCTTTACGCTTGAAACGGTAAGAAATATCGCAAATATCGTATTAGCAGACGAAGGAGAAGTAATTCAAGACCGTGAATTGCCTCAGCCAGAACCACCAGTTGCCCCAACTGAACCAGAAGCTAACCAAGCACCGCAAAATACAGAAGATAAGATTGGCATTCAAAAGCCTGAGTTCCAAGAATTGACGCATGCTGGAAGTTTAAAAAATCCGCGCAATTTAGATCTAATCATGGATGTGCCTTTGCAATTCAGTGTTATGTTAGGTGAAAGCAAAAAAACAATAAAAGATATTCTGTCACTAGGAACAGGTTCAGTCGTGGAGTTAAATAAGATGACAGACGAGCCTTTAGAAATCTATGTGAATGGAAAATTGATCGCTGAAGGTGAAGTTGTTGTGATCAATGAAAGTTTCGGAATTCGTATCACCAACATTTTAAGCAAAGAACAACGGATTCAACATTTGAACTAATTATGTACGAAAATGGGAAAAGCCAGAATGAAATGTTCTGGCTTTTTTGTTTTATCTTGAATATTGGAAAAGTAACCGCTAGTATAGAAGAGTCTAGTTTATAAACAGATATATATATATAATGTTTCATAAATAGTGTTGATGCTTCAAAAGAAATTTTTTATAAATAATAAATTGAAGACGTTTTTTTAAAGCTAAGACTTAAGTATCTTAAAAAGCTGCCGATAGTAAACATGTAAGGCAAAAAAATTGCCGATAGATAACAACTAACTTAATTCAAAAACTTAAACAACTAATCAAAAACTTGAAACTAGGCATAAGAAAGGAGCACTACCAATGAAAATAGGAAATAATGGCTACAACCAATACATTAATAATGTCCGTCAAAATCAAGAAAATACACATAACAAAGGTTTATCTAAAACGAATGCAACTGTTAATGAAGATTCCGTAACAGTTGACATCTCAGATGCAGCTAAACAATTGGCAAAGGTTAAATCAACCGATACTGCAGCAATGTCGTCAAATGTAGAAGCAATTAAAAAGGCTGTATTAAATGGTACCTACGATGTATCTCCTGAAAAAATTGCGAATGGCATGATGCAAGCAATGAACAACCAAAGGGAGTTTACTGAGTAATGACTAAAGAAATGACTAAAGAAATGACTACAATTGAGACACTACTGAAATTTAAAAAGGTGCTTGTAGATGAAAAAGAAGCATTAATTAAAAATGATAGTGCAAAAGTAAAAGCTCTTGTGGAACAAAAACAACTATTCTTAGACAGTCTGCCAACATTAATAACAGAAGGTTTAGCAAAAGCAGATCTTATTGAAGTGGTAGAAGACATCAAAAATTTGCAAGAAACAAATTTAACCCTAGCAAAACAAGCTTTGCAGTATCAAGAAACAATGATGGAAGCTATTACTAAAGGGGTTAAAACAGGTGGATCTACTTACTCCAAACAGGGAGATTACAGTACCACACAACAAGCTAATCTTATTGATCAATCCCTATAATGAGGTGAAAGAATGTCAGGTTTATTCGGAACATTAAACAATGCAACTAAAGGCTTGAATGTACAGCAATCCGCTTTACAAACAACCAGCCACAATATCTCGAATGCGAATACAGTAGGTTACTCTAGACAAAAAGTTACTATGGTAGCTGACAATCCGTATACTCTAGGAGGAATTGGCCAACTCGGTACAGGTGTCCGAATTTCTTCTATTGACCGTATTGTTGATCCTTACGTAAATAAGCAATTGAGAAATGAAAATTCTTCTCTAGAAATGTACAATAAAAAGTCTGAAGTGTTAGGTCAATTGGAAGGGATCTTTAACGAACCTTCAACGACTGGTTTGAACAATAACTTAAGCAAAGTTTTTTCTTCTTGGACGTACTTAGGATCTAACCCAGAACTTGCGACAGCTAAAACAATGGTAGCTCAAAACTCAGAAACGTTTACGGATACCTTACACCATATGTCCAGTCAAATTGACAGTCTACACGAAGGCACGGTTCAAGATATTGAAAAAAATGTGTTAGATTTTAACGCAAAAGTAGAGCAACTAGATTCGTTGAATAAACAAATTTTCAATATGACTTCTCAAGGACAAGCGCCTAATGATTTATTGGATCAACAAGATAAAATTCTAAGTGAATTAACAGGAATTGCTGGAGTCGAAGCCAGCTACGACAAATTTAACCGTGTCAGCGTTACTGTTGGCGGAGAATCCGTATTAACCGAGGATTCCATCTCTAAAATGAGTGTCTTACCAGATACAGAAGGGCAATTAGTTGTAGATGGGAAAGACATTGAGATTACATCTGGAAACATTAAAGGCTCTCAAGAAGCATTAACCGAAATCGCTATTAAAAAGAAAGACTTAAATGAGATAGCTTTTACATTTGCAACGGCTATGAATGAAGTACATAGTGATGGAGGAAAAGGCATACCTTTCTTTACTCTGGGAACAGATGGCAATTATGCTGCTTCTATTCAAGTGAACGAAGAAATCTTAGATGATGTCACCAAAATCAATGCCGGAAAAAACATTGAAACAGTTGTAGGTGGAGATGGTACACGTGCACAAGCGATTGCTGCATTGCAAAATACAAAATTAGAGTATTCTGCTAATCCAGCAGAAATGAAGTACAACGAGACAACAATGACGATTGAAGACCACCTAGGCGGATCAACTGTTTCCGGTGCTTACAACGACAGTGTGACTCAAATGGGAATTGTGAAACAACAATCCGATAACATGGTAGACAGTCAAGGAAGTTTAGTTAGTTTGCTTGAAGCCCGCAGAGATTCTGTTTCAGGTGTTTCAATCAATGAAGAAGTAACCAATACAATAGCTTACCAAAGTGCTTTTGAAGCGAACTCTCGTATCATTTCAGTTGTTTCAGAGATGCTAGATACGCTAATTAATCGGACGGGGGTATAATAAATGAGAGTAACCGATTCGTTAATGTCGAAAAGTTTTTTACGTAACCTTTCAGCTAACACATCAAACGTAATGAAATACCAAAATCAACTATCGACTTTAAAAGAAGTCAGCAAACCTTCCGATGATCCCTTAAAAGTATCGAAAATTTTAGATCTAAATAACTCAATTATTCAAAACGACCAATACAAAACAACGATTAATGATGCCATCCAATGGACTAATGTACAAGATTCTGCGTTAAGCAGTGCGACAGAATCCATGCAACGTATCAAAACACTGATTCAATACTCAGCCAATGGCACATTAAGCCATGAAGATCGCCAAGCGAATAAAGCGGAAATCGAATCCGAAATTCAAGGAACAGTCGATGCATTAAATACTAACTTTGGTGGACGCTATGTTTTTGCCGGAATGAATACCACAGAAAAACCTTTTGAAATCGATAAAAGTGACACTGGGAAAATTATTGGTATTATCTATAATAAAAATGAAGCCACCGGCAATGGAAATCTTTCACGTGAAATTGCACCAGGTGTTTCAGTAGAATTGAATACTGACGGACGTAATTTTATGAATGCTAATGGATCAAATAATTTAGGCACATTCTTTTTTGATGCATTAACAGCTTTAGAAACAGATGATACAGAAAAGTTGTCTGGGTTACTAGATAGAGCTGATCAAGAAATTGAAAATGTTGTATCAAATCGCTCGAAAATAGGATCTATCTTTAATCGTCTAACTGCAACATTAGAACGCAATGACAGCGAAAAATTAAATCTTAAAACAATGTTATCTGAAAACCAAGACATTGATTTAGCTGAAAAGTATATGCAATTTACGATGGAAAAATCAGCTTATCAAGCTGCCTTATCCATGGGAACCAAAATATTAGATACAAGCATACTGGACTATCTATAAGATAGCCAGTTTTTTTATTTTTATTGTTAAAAAGACTTAACTCCTATTTAAGTCTGCCGATATAAGGTGTATAAGGCAAGCTTCTTCGGATAACATAGAATGTTTAGTAAATTTCAAAAAATTAAAAAACATCCTTAACAGACGATAAAACGTGCCGATATAAAAGGTAGAAGGCAACACCTTCACAAAATAGACTTTAGGAGGAAATACAATCATGAGAATTAATACAAATACAGCAGCAGCAAATACTTACTCACGCTTAAACTCAGCAAATGCATCAAAAGCTAACTCTTTAGCGAAATTATCATCAGGTTTACGTATCAATAAAGCTGGAGATGACGCAGCGGGATTATCAATTTCAGAAAAAATGAAAAACCAAATCAGTGGATTAACACAAGCAACTCGTAACGCACAAGATGGAATTTCATTGATCCAAACAGCTGAAGGTGCTCTAAACGAAACGCATAGCATCTTAAACCGCATGCGTGACCTATCTGTTCAAGCATCCAATGATACGAACTCATTAGACGATAGAAAAGCTATCGATGCTGAAATGACACAATTATCATCAGAAGTTGACCGTATTTCAACAGATACTAAATTTAACGGTATTTCATTGCTTTCAGGAACAAGAGACTTAAATATTCAAATCGGAGCAAACTCATCTGATGAAGCTTTAACAGTTAAAACTGTAGATGCTAAATTTGCAACTCTTGCTGGAGCAGCTCAAAATACAACAGCTGTTACTGATGCAGTAGATGCCTTAACTGCTATGGTTGATCCAGATAATCCAACAGCTGGTGAACTTTCAGCACTTGCTACAGCACAAGAAACGGACGCTAAAGCATCTGTCACAGCAGCACAAGGCAACATTGATATGTTAGATGACGCAATTACTAAAGTTTCTGACGCTCGTGCAACATTTGGCGCACAACAAAACCGTTTGGACCACACAATCAATAACTTGACAACAACAAAAGAAAACTTATCAGAAGCAAACTCACGTATTCGTGACGTAGACATGGCTGAAGAAATGATGAGCTTCACTAAATCAAACATTCTTTCATCAGCAGCTACTTCAATGTTGGCACAAGCAAACCAAATGCCACAAAGTGTTTTACAATTATTACAATAATAGTTCATTAAATTAAATAGTTAAAATCAAAAACCTAAATTATTCATTAGTTTTAAACTATGAATAATTTAGGCTTTTTTTCATTTTTAGATAATGAGAATTTTGGTATAGACAACGTGACTAATGAAGATCCAAATGAAAGGGTAAAGTTGCTAGATTGGACTTATGAAAATGTTTGGATGGTATTCCAACCGTTTCTAAAACAATAACTGACCTAGCAAATGATTATTTATATAGATATAAAGATAGTGAAGTAGCCATTAATAAATTGATAAAAAGCCAAATCAATAAAAATATAGTTAATGGTTTTGTGACGAGTTTAGGTGGAGCTGTTACACTACTATTAACAATTGTAATGACGCCAACAAATATTACTTCTGTAATGTACGTACATATGAGAATGGGTGCAGCTATTGCATATATATGAAGTGGTTTTGATTACAGTTCGACAAAATTTATTGAAGGAAGAGCAAATAAATTATTTGATAATTGTGGAGATATTAATGTTGCATATTTTAATGGATACTATTTTTAGGTAGTTATCTCTTAACTAATTTACAAAGTTGTCGATATAACCTATAGATGAAAAAAACGGCGTTGTATGGACATTTCATTTATAGTAAACTATACGAGGTTGAGAAACGGAGTTGTCAGATATGGATATTATACAAGCTGTCAATAAAACTCTTCAAATTCGTCCGATTGAATCAATTACTATTCAACAATCAGATAAACAAGTCTACATAAAGGGACCAGTGAACTCAAAAGAAAAAACAGAGACTGTTATTGTTTCTAAAATAAATCAAGAAGAGTTAAAAGAAACGGTTGAAAAAGCCAATCAATTTTTATTAGGGTTAAAAACGCAATTTGATTATAAGATACATGAAGGCACTGGAAGAATAGTTGTTAGATTAATAGATATGCAAACACATGAAGTCGTAAAAGAAATACCACCAGAAAAAATGCTTGATGTTATTGCGAGTATTTGGGATATGGCTGGAATAGTAGTAGATCGAAAGGAGTGAAAGTATGGCTAACAATATTAATTTTTTAGGTTCTTATTCAGGTATTGATTCAGCAACGATTGACTCAATGATTCAAGCAGAATCAGGAAAAGTGGTTCAGTATACCAACAAACAAACGAGTATTACAGCAGAAAAAAATGCCTGGAAAGACATCAATACACGTTTGGATAGTTTATTTACTAAACTAGGCACGCTTGGAGAAGATAAAACGTTTCAATCAAAACTAGTAACATCAAGTGATGCAACTAAAGTGGCAATTACAGCAGGTACAGATTCAATTGCAAGCAATTACAGCATTGAAGTAAATCGTTTAGCAACTTCAACTCAAGTAACATCGGGTAAAATTTCTTTAGCTGATGGTAAAACAATAAAAGAAAGTCTTGGATTAATCGGTAAATTTACGGTTACTAGTCAAGCAATATCAGGCACTCCAGAGGAAAAAGAAACGCCAGCTGGTAATTTTGAGATTGATATTACAGCTAAAGACAGCTTAAAAGATATTGTAGGCAAGATTAATGAAAAATCAAAAGAATCAGGTATACAAGCAAAAATCGTGGATAATCGTATCATTATGACTGATAGTAACATGGGCGAACGAAATATGTCTTTTAGTGGTACGGGTACGTTAGTTAAAGATTTAGGTTTTGAAGCTATTCCCGAACAAAACTATAAAGTAGGGCAATCAGCTGAACTCACAATAGACGGGATTGCAATAACGCGTAATACCAATAACGTTACTGACGCTGTTGAAGGTCTGACTATTGAATTAAAAGGGGTAACAGAGGCTTCAAAACCTGTTATGATTGAAATCAAAGAAGATACGGATACGTCAGTTAAAGCATTCGAATCGTTTGTAGAACAGTATAATTCAACCTTAACCTTTATTAGTGATCAATTAGATGTTGGAAATCCTTCAGCAAAGAATAATAAAACTGGAGCACTAGCAGGTGACAGCTCTTTGATACGATTGCAATCAAGTTTACGATCTCTAATGACTCAAAGTGCAAATACTGGAAATATGTCCTACAACAATTTAGAATCGATTGGAATATCAGTAGATCGTTATGGCAAAGCCACTCTTGATAAAGAAAAATTAAAAGTCGGTATAGCAGATGATCCAGCAGCTGTAAAAAAAATATTATTCCAAACAACGTCGACTGAAACAACAGGCGTGGGTGAGAATGGCGAATCAACTACTGTCATCACCGAAAAAAAAATAGGCCTGGCTCAAAAAATACAAGAACTAGTGAACACGTACATTTCAGACAAAACAGGCATCATTAAGACTAAGTCAGCTACTTATGATAAATTGTCGGAAGATCTTACTAAGAGTATTACTAAATTCAATGAACGCTTAGAGAAAAAACGCGCAAATTACGTGACTATGTTTTCTCGCTTAGATACAGCTATGATGCAGGCTGAATCGCAAATGGCTTACTTGCAAAGTCAATTTAGCACAGAGAAATAAAAGCTAAGCAAGATTTAAGCTAGTTAAGAAAGGATGAGACACCATGAAAACGGATGCTGAGTGGACTCAAATTCGAACGGGTTTATTGGAAAAAATGAGCGTCTTGCTGGATTCTTGGAGTGGCAGTGCAGTAGAGGCAATGGAAATCATAACTGAAAACCAACAAAATATGGATCTATTAAAAGCCATTGAAGAAAAATTGACTGAAGAGGTTGCTAGTCAGTACACGCCGATTGAAAAACAATTACTGACCGTTATTATTCCACAACAACAAAAACTGATGACAGCTATTCGCAGAGAAAAAACAAGTCTGATGAGTAAAATGAAACAAATCAATAAAAAGAATCAAGTCAGAGACAATTATGTTTCAGTCAAACGTGCTCCTATTTTTGTTGATAAAGGTATCTAACAGGGAGCACTTAAGACAATTGTTAAGATAAGGATTGGAATCAGGAGGTAAAAAGAATGTACCAAAAAAATGGATCGGAAATTTACAAACAAAATCAAATTTTAAATGCATCTCCAAAAAAATTAATTGTCCTTTTATATGAAGGTTGCATCAAAAATTTGAAATTAGCTGAAATCAGTATTGCTGAAAAGAATATTGAAAAGACAAATCAAGTATTGATCAAAGCTCAAGACATCATTGCTGAATTAATGAACACGTTAGATTTTGAAAAAGGCGGAGAAGTTGCTGAAAACCTTTACCGAATGTATGAGTACCTTGCTAGTGAACTGGTTAAAGCAAATATATCGAAAAATAGTGAAGACGTCCAACGTAGTCGCAAATTAATCGAAGAACTTCGGGATGCTTGGATTGAAATTGAGTGAAATATAAAAAACAACATTTGTTGATTTTTAGACACATTTTTTAAATAATTGAAACGTGACTGTAAATTGAATAAAATCACTTTGCCTTACTTAAAAAAAGTGAGGTTTTTTTGCATGAATTAGTGATTGAGAGCGTTTTTCTTTGATGTTCAAACTATAAAGATTATTCTTAGGAAAACCTCATTTTTAAGTAAAAATACAATCTTGTGTTTTTATGAGCGTAATGATTGTGTAAAGTCTATTGCTGAAAAAAAAAAAAAAGGATATACTTTCTAAGTGTTGATATACATGAAAAGTTACCCATAGATATTAACAAAAAGCGTACAATAATTAATAACACGTGTATTTGATTAATCGGAAATGGTTAAGGGATAATGACTAATAGTGAGCAAGATGAGAAATTAAGTATGGAGGATAAGATAATGAGTGACCCTACCTTTAATCTAATGAAAAATGCATTAGATGCTGCATCTATGAGACAAGAAATGATTTCAAGCAATATTGCGAATGTGAATACAGCAGACTACAAAGTGAATAAAGTAGAATTTGAAAGTATTTTAGAAAATGTTTCGAATGGTACAGCAATGGAAAAGACGAACGATCTACATATTGGTTTTGGAAATTTAAATGAAGTGACACCAGTTGTATCAAAAAGAACCGATACTTCGGTGAAAGAGAATGGCAACAATGTCGACATCGATATTGAAATGGCTGAAGAAGCGAGCAACAGTATTTATTATAATTCATTGGTGACTCAATTAAACGCGAAGTACTCTATGTTGCGTAGTGTAATTACGAAGTAGTGACTAAAAAGATGAAGAAGGTGCAGAATGTCCATTTTTGATTCCATGCAGATAAATGCGAGCGGGTTAAGTTTAGAACGGTTGAAGTTAGACACGATTTCAACAAACATTGCAAATGTGAATACCACGCGAACAGAGGACGGCGAAGGTCCTTATTTAAAAAAAGAAGTCGTATTTGAAGAGAGTTTCAAACAAGTTGAAACGTCTTTAGCCGGTCAAGGTACTGAAAAAAGCTTTGGAGTTAAGCCGACTGAAATTAGAGAAAATACAGAGGACCTCGTGATGGAGTACAATCCTACACATCCTGATGCCAATGAAGAAGGCTACGTTCAAATGCCAAACGTGAATATGGCAGATGAAATGATTGATATGATGACGACATTGCGTACCTATGACGCTAATGTAACAGCTATGAATGCCAGCAAAGAAATGCTGACTAAAGCATTGCAAATCACCATTGGTTAATAAAATGAGTTTAGAGGAGAATTTAAATGAATGTAGATGCACTTTTTAACAACTTAGTAAGTGGGCCAACTCAAACAACTTTAACCGGTGGACTGAATGAACAACCAACCGAAGCGGCAAATGGTTTATCGTCATTTTCAGGCATGTTGGAAAACGCGATGAGTTCATTAAATGAACAACAAGTTGCAGCGGATCAAGGTGTGCAAGATTTA
Source organism: Carnobacterium sp. (assembly GCF_040274425.1). Taxonomy (NCBI): domain Bacteria; kingdom Bacillati; phylum Bacillota; class Bacilli; order Lactobacillales; family Carnobacteriaceae; genus Carnobacterium; species Carnobacterium sp. The sequence continues at coordinate 3,900 of NZ_JBEMBC010000063.1, read as the reverse complement.
ATTACTGGAAATACAGATAATCTACATAATGTTATGATTCAAACATCTGAGGCACAATTGTCATTAGAATTAGCCTTGCAGTTGAGAAATAAAGGATTAGAAGCTTACAACGAAATAAAAAACATGCAATTTTAATGAGTTTTTGAGGGAGTTACGCTAATAATGGATGGAATAAAGAAAATCTGGACTGGAATCAAAGACGGTTGGAAGAATTTAGGCAAAGGCAAACAAATGGGGTTAGTTTTTGTTCTCATCTTTATCATCAGTATTGTGTCAGGTTTGACCTATTACACACAAAAGGTAGAGTATGCCACACTGTTCTCTGATTTGGAAGAAGCTGATGCAGGTACAATCGTTAATGATATAAAGACTAAAGGCATCAAGTATAAGTTAGAAGATGATGGGACAACGATATTAATTGATCAAGCTCAAGTAGATACATATAGAATTGAATTGGCTGTAAATGATATGCTGCCAAAGAGTACCACAGGTTTTGAAATATTTGATGAAACCAGCATGATGGCGACTGATGAAGACCGTAAAATCATGTACCAAAGAGCTGTCACCGGTGAGTTGGAACGCTCTATTTCTGCTTTGGACTCTATTGATCAAGCAAAAGTCATGTTATCACTACCAGAAGACAGTGTTTTTACAAGTGAAGAAAATCAATCACAAGCTTCTGCTTCTATTGTATTGACTCCAATAAGTGGGACTCAAATCCCAGTGTCTGCAGTTCAAGGAATTGCGTCATTGATTTCTGGAGCAGTTGATAATCTACCGAAAGAAAATATCAAAATTGTTGATACAGCGGGTAATTTATTGAGTACGGCATTGGAAGATGAAGGAAATCTAAATGCGACCGATCTGGTTAGCAAATACCAAGCGATCACTAAAAGTTATGAACAAGAATTGGAACAAAAATTACTTCAAACACTGGGACCAATTTATGGAATGGATAAAATGACGGTTGCAGTAAATGCGGAGATGAATTTTGATTCAAGTGAAAGTGAGATCATCAATTACGGCGACTCTTCTGTCCGAAGCGAAACGGTTTCTGCAGGTGGAGGAACGATTGACGTTGAAGAAGGCGAAGGGTTCGACAATAGCATCAACCAAATTGAAAGTGGAGAAGAAGGTGGAAACTCTACTTATAATCGTACGACGAATTATGAGCTGAATTCAGAGACAACTAATACCATCAAAGCACCCGGAGAAGTGGAACAATTAAGCGCTTCGGTTATTTTTGACGGTAATTTAAGTCCAGCTGATCAAGACTCACTTGAAGCAATCGTGGCTACCACCATTGGTTCAGTTGAAGAACGCGACACAATTACCATACAAGGGATCGATTTTGCTACTTCTACTGAAGTAACGGAAACAACAACACCTGAACAATTGAAAAGTAGCATTCGGGATACACTTTTGCGCTATTGGCCTTACCTAGCAGGTGGACTAGCCATTATAATTATTCTTATCGTATTGTTGCGTCTACTTCGTAAACGAAATGATGCTGATGAGCTGGATTTCTTTGATGAGGAAGAACCTGAACCAATCGTACAACCAATGCGACCTGTTCAACCGACAGATGAAGAAAGAAAAGCAAAAGAAAAAGCAGACCTTAAACGAGAGTTAAATAAAAATATGTCTGACAAAGAAAGTAAAGTAAGAGATTACGCGAAAGAAAGTCCGGAAGGCGCAGCTGACTTGATTAAAATTTGGATGAAAGATGAGTAGGTGAAGATATGAAAGAAGTAGACGGGTTAAAAAAAGCGGCTATATTGCTGATATCTCTAGGCTCAGAAACGGCAGCCAAAATTATGAAAAGTTTGCCGGACAGTTACATTCAAAAAGTGAGTTATGAAATAGCCAATATTGATTATGTGAACCCAGAAGAACGGGATGCAGTCATTAATGAATTCATCGAAATGTCTCAAGCAAGAGAATATGTTATCGATGGAGGAATTGACTACGCTAAAAACTTACTAAATATGGCCATTGGTCCTCAACGTGCTAAAGAAGTGATCGATATGCTGAATCAAATTCAACTGCGTGAGCGTCCATTTAATATTGCGCGAAAAGCGGATCCGCAGCAACTGACTAACCTATTGTTAAATGAGCAACCACAAACTGTGGCCTTAATTTTATGCTACATGCAACCTGAAAAAGCAGCCATAATTTTAGCTGAATTTCCAATTGAACTGCAATCGGAAATTGCTGAAAGAATCGGAACCATCACGAGTACTTCTCCAGCCATTATCGAGAAGATTGAAAAAGTTATTGAGAATAAATTTTCTAATTATATTGAAAATGATTTGGAAACAGTTGGTGGCGTTCGTACATTAGTAGAGATCTTGAATTCTGTAGGACGAAGCACAGAGAAAAATATTATTAGTGTATTGGAACAAAAACAACCCGAATTGGCCGAAGAAATCAAAGCGAGTCTATTTACATTCGAAGATATCATCACACTTGAAAAAGGCGATGTGCAAAAAGTTCTTAGAGACGTTAAGAATGACGACTTGGCATTGGCACTTAAAGGCGTATCGGATGAAATCAAGAGCTTTATTTACAGCAACCTTTCTACACGTGCGGTTGAAACGCTTAAAGAGGATCTTCAATTCATGGGACCTATTCGCTTATCTGCTGTTGAGGAAGCTCAACAACGCATTGTAACGGTGATTCGTCGCTTAGATGAAAAAGGCGAGATTTACTTGAGAAGAGGCGAACAAGATGCCATTATCTCATAAGATCATTAAGCAAGGACAGTCTTTTACCCAAGACAGCCGATCATTTATCCAAACGGAAATGACAGCGGACAAGCGTCCTGAAGAGGAAAGTTACTCGAAGGAAGAGCAGATAGTGGAACCCATTGAAGCTCTTCAAGCTAGAGCTTTGCTAGACGAAACACGTAAAAAGAAACAAGTTATTCTTTCTGAAGCAGAAAATGAAGCGAGTAAATTAAAAGAAGCAGCTGAAAAACAAGGGTTTGAAGAAGGCAAAACAAAAGGTTACGAAACGGGTTACACAACGGGCTATGCTATTGGTATGAAACAAGCCGATGAGGAAAGCCAACGGATGAGAGAAACTATCCGACATATGTTGAATGAAGCACAAGAAGTGGTAGAAAACTATTACCAAGCGAAAAAAAATGAATTCATTGAGTTAGCAGGACACATGGCTGAAACGATTGTCCATAAAAACATTGATGCTTCATCAGACCAAGTCATGGACTTGATCAAGCCGGTGCTTCACCGTTTGAAGCGAGAAGATCAATTTATTACCTTAATGGTTAGACCGGAACAAAAAGAACTAGTAAAAGAAAAAGTTAAAGAGTTTGAAAAAGAGAACCAAGATATTCGATTTGCAGTACTGTCGGATAATACCTTAGATAAAAATGGTTGTGTAGTGGAAAATGCTCATGCAATCGTTGATTTACAAGTGAGAAAGCAATTGGATGCCATGATAGATGAGATGAAGAATGTGGAGTGACGATAATGTTTGAGATTCCTTTTGAAACGTATCACAACCAATTGAATAAAAAGAACTACTACTTAAAGATGGGGAAAGTTAGTCAAGTGACAGGCTTGATTATTAAAGTAGAAGGATTAGATGCGTTTGTTGGTGAAGTGTGCGAAATCCACATCAAGTCATCTGGCAGAATCGCCTTAAGTGAAGTTGTTGGATTCGTCGACGAAATGGTCTTGTTGATGCCTTTGGATGAATTAGAAGGCATTGGGCCAGGTTGTCTAGTGAAACCGACTGGTAAAACACTTAAAGTCGAAATCAGTGAAAAATTGTTGGGTAATACATTGGACGGTTTAGGCCGACCGATGGATACCTCTTTAGAAGTTGATGGTGTGTTTTATGATGTAAATAGAAGTTCACCAAACCCATTTAAAC
>NZ_JBEMBC010000062.1:0-15910 GCF_040274425.1 Carnobacterium sp. | reverse complement strand
CTGTAGTCGGTCCCAAGGGTTGGGCTGTTCGCCCATTAAAGCGGTACGCGAGCTGGGTTCAGAACGTCGTGAGACAGTTCGGTCCCTATCCGTCGCGGGCGTAGGAAATTTGAGAGGAGCTGTCCTTAGTACGAGAGGACCGGGATGGACACACCTCTGGTGTACCAGTTGTTCTGCCAAGGGCATTGCTGGGTAGCTATGTGTGGACGGGATAAACGCTGAAAGCATCTAAGCGTGAAGCCCCCCTCAAGATGAGATTTCCCATCACGTAAGTGAGTAAGACCCCTGAGAGATGATCAGGTAGATAGGTTGGAAGTGGAAGTATAGCGATATACGGAGCGGACCAATACTAATCGGTCGAGGACTTAACCAAAGCAATACCCGGTGTACGAAGGTAAGCAAACGAAAACACTTTTGACTTTATCCAGTTTTGAGAGTCCAACGGACTTTCGATTGAAATTGTGTGGTGATGAGGGCAAGAAGGTCACACCTGTTCCCATGCCGAACACAGAAGTTAAGCTTCTTAGCGCCGATGGTAGTGAAGGGATTCCCTTTGTGAGAGTAGGACGTTGCCACGCAACCAAAAAGACATCATCTTCGGATGGTGTCTTTTTTTGTATTTGTGGTTAAGTTTGATTAACAAATGGTTGTTTGACAAATCGTGTGGATGCTTCAAAATGAAGTTTCTTCTGGAATGGACGGGTTTGCTTGGAGCATGGGACCGCCAATAAGCCTGTATTCTTACCGGATTTCAAGCTTCAAAGAAACCATAATCGCTGAAGCGTTAATGGTTTCTAATTCTCATTGAATCCTATACAGGGCCACAAGCAACAATAGTTTGATTCAGCTATCAACACTAAAAATTATAGACCTAATAAATTGTGTCACGTGAAACAATTTGAAAAATACAACTAGAGTAAGAAACTATTCTTTTTCTCTATACGATAAATAGATAGAGACGATCCCTAATGAAAATAAACAAAACGCATAAAAATTAAAAACATTATTGAAGCCTGCAGAAGAGGATTGTTCTAATCCATACATATAAACATGCAGCCACAAAGCACAACAAATAGCAATAACGCCACTTAAAAATTTCATGTAACTGGGAACTCCTTTCCTGAAAAAAATGATAGGGAGCAGATTATGTACTACATCAACCATAAAAACACACTCTTAAAGTTAGCTTTTCACACTAACTTTAAGAGTGTGTTACGATTCGATTTTATTATCTATTTTATTAGTAGTTGATGACTTCTTGAGTATCTGTATCAAAAAAATGTGCTTTGTTTAAATTAAAGGATAAATCAATAAATTCTCCAGGATTATGGAAGTCTCTAGCATCAACTTTTGAAATAAATTCTGTGCCATCAACTTTAGTATAAAGCATAGTCTCTGCTCCAAGTAATTCAGATACGACAACTTCAGCATGAACGATACTATTTGGATTAGCATCTAAAACAATTTGTTCACTGTGAATGTCTTCAGGACGAATACCAAAAATAAGTTTCTTACCTTCATAACCTTTAGTTGCAAGGTTTTTTGCATTTCTTTCGTCAAGTGTGATAGATAACCCTTGACCATTAGAGATAATATTATTTGTTAAAGTAACATCGAAGAAATTCATTGCCGGAGATCCAATAAATCCTGCAACGAAAACGTTAACTGGTGTATTATAGACTTCTTTAGGTGTTCCGATTTGCTGAACGAATCCGTCTTTCATGATAACGATACGATCTGCCATCGTCATTGCTTCTGTTTGATCATGTGTTACATAAATCGTAGTTGTGTTTAAACGACGATGTAATTTTGCGATTTCAGCTCGCATTGCTACACGTAATTTAGCATCTAAATTCGATAGAGGTTCATCCATTAAGAATACTTTAGCATCACGAACGATAGCACGTCCTAAAGCAACACGTTGACGTTGTCCACCAGATAGTGCAGCAGGTTTACGTTTCAAGAACTCTGTTAATCCTAAAATTTCAGCAGCTTCTTCAACACGTTGTTTGATTTCTTCTTTTTTGTACTTACGTAATTTTAAACCAAAAGCCATATTATCATATACCGTCATATGAGGATATAAAGCATAGTTTTGAAAAACCATTGCGATATCGCGATCTTTAGGAGCAACATCATTAACTAGTTTATCTCCAATATATAATTCTCCTTCTGAGATATCTTCTAATCCAGCAACCATACGTAAAGTAGTTGATTTTCCACATCCTGAAGGTCCAACAAATACAATGAATTCACGATCCTTTATATTTAAGTCAAAGTTTGTTACTGAATAATTTTCGTTATTTTCATATTTTTTATTAATATTTTTAAGTGCGATTTCTACCATTCTATTCACATTTCCTCTCTATTAATAGCTAATTTCTTATAATGTAATCATAATGTAAACGCTATTTTTTCAAAAGGGGAATCTGCACAAAACAACTAAGCGCTATTTGTGCAAGTTGCCCATAGATGGATTAAGAGGTAATTGAATAGAGTGAATCGCTAGTTAGCGTATTTTTTGTTATAATTAAACAGTTACCGAATAGGATATGAAATGAGGAAATTTTAAAATATGGAAAAGAAACGTGGATTTGAAGTAATAACAGCTTATAAAACGAAAGAGATTCATTTACCAATAAGAGCAACAAATCATGCAGCAGGCTATGATTTTGAAGCAGCAGAGGATATCATAGTACCTTCTATTTGGAAAGTTATAGTAAAAAGCATTGCCCGGGTAATAAAACAAAAGAATACAGATGTAACATTTATAGAAGAAGATAAAAAGTATTTAAAATCAACATTAGTCCCAACCGGTATCAAAGCATACATGGGAGAAGATGAGTATTTACAATTAGCCAATCGTTCAAGTAACCCAATTAAACATCAATTGATCTTACCAAATGGAGTCGGTATTATTGATTCAGATTATTACAATAATGAAAATAATGAGGGGCATATCTATTTTCAGTTTATTCATTATGGATTAACCGATCATGTAATAAAAAAAGGAGATCGAATTGGCCAAGGTATATTTATGTCATTTTTAAAAGCCGATACGGACAAAGCAAATGGGAAAGTTCGTTCAGGTGGTTTTGGTTCTTCGGGTAGATAATAGAATCATTTGAGTAGAAGGATGATATGGTTTTCCTGAATGATTAAAATGTTGAATCGATTTATGAATAGGTATAAGCAGGTAAAGCAAGATTATGAATTTCTGTTGAAGAATGCTTGAATTTATCTGCCTTTTGTCTGTTTCAATGCCTATTCTAATCGCATTTATGTTAAAATAAGATAAATCGTTTTTAAAAACTCAGAAGGTGAGGCTGAATAAGTGGCAAAAAAAAAAATCACTAAATTTGTCTGCCAAGCATGTGGGTATGAATCGCCAAAATGGATGGGACGCTGTCCAAACTGTGGTAGTTGGAATCAAATGGAAGAAGAAATAGTAGCGGATAAAAATGATCGTAGAAGTCGTGTAAGTATGACTGGTAAAACCGCTAAAGCTGAAGCAATTCAAGACATCACAGTATCTAAAGTCCCTAGAGTAAAAACAAAGCTAAAAGAATTAAATCGTGTTTTAGGCGGCGGAGTGGTGCCGGGCTCGTTGGTTTTAATAGGTGGAGATCCTGGTATTGGGAAATCAACACTCTTACTGCAAGTTTCAGCACAGTTGAATTTAGCTGGCGGAAAAGTTTTATATGTAAGTGGGGAAGAAAGCTCAAGTCAAATTAAAATGCGTGCGAACCGTTTGGGTGTAAAAGGTGCAGATTTTTATATTTACCCTGAAACGGATATGGGTGCGATAAGGCAAACAATTGAGGACTTAAAGCCTGATTATGTTATTATTGATTCTATTCAAACAATGAATCAAGCAGACATTACCGGAGCAATAGGAAGTGTTTCTCAAGTTAGAGAAAGCACAGCTGATTTATTGAAAATTGCCAAAACGAATAACATTGCTATTTTTATTGTAGGACATGTTACAAAAGAAGGATCTATTGCTGGTCCACGAATGTTGGAGCATATGGTAGATACGGTATTGTACTTTGAAGGCGAAAGACATCATACTTTTCGTATTTTAAGAGCAGTTAAAAACAGATTTGGTTCAACTAATGAAATTGGGATCTTCGAAATGCGCGAAGGCGGTTTGGTAGAAGTGCTGAACCCTTCGGAAATGTTTCTCGAAGAACGTTTATCTGGAGCGACAGGTTCCGCTGTAGTAGCCTCCATGGAAGGTTCGCGTCCCATTTTAGCTGAAATCCAGTCGTTGATCACTCCTACTGCTTTTGGTAATGCTCGGCGGACAGCTAGTGGATTAGATTATAACCGTGTATCTTTAATTATGGCTGTTCTAGAGAAGAGAGCAGGACTGATGCTGCAAAACCAAGATGCCTATTTAAAATCAGCAGGCGGCGTTAAATTGGATGAACCAGCTATCGACTTAGCTATCGCCATTAGTGTGGCATCCAGTTATCAGGAAAAAGAAACAAAAGAAACCGATTGTTTTATTGGAGAAATTGGCTTAACTGGGGAAATCAGACGAGTCAGCCGGATTGAACAACGGGTAAATGAAGCTGCTAAATTAGGGTTTAAACGAATCATGATTCCCAAAAACAATATAGGCGGTTGGTCTTTTCCAGAAAATGTAGAGGTTATTGGTGTTGTGACGATAGCTGAAGCTATAAAGAAAGCTTTTTCTTAAGGATAAACTAAGCAATAAAAAATAAAATGGGCAAGTTCCTGTCTTTTCATATAAGACAGGAATACCATTTATGAAGGAGGAATAGTTTTGGTTAAAAAAATCATAACCGGTATATTTATTCTTATCGGTGGAAGTATTGGAGCAAGTTTAATGCCAATTGCATGGAATATGGCAGGGGTTGAAAATCCATATGTTAACAATGTAGTCACGAATATTCTGATTGGTGCTATTATATTTTTATTTATTTCTTTTTTATCGGTGACGTACATTGAACAAGCATTTAGAAAGATCGAAACTTTTTTAAGTCAACAAAGTGTAACCTATTTATTATTTGGGAGTTTAGGAACAATCATAGGATTGGTGCTGGCTTGGCTAATTAGTGTGGTTCTAATTGGTATGAATATTCGAGTTGTTAGTGATGTAATCCCTATTATCTTAGTTATAGGTTTTGCTTATTTAGGTTTCCGCGTTGGGACAACTCGCCGAGATGAATGGCGTAAGCTATTCCAGGTAAAAACAAAAAGAAATACCGAAGATGAAGATGGGAAAGTCTTAGAGCGGCTAGCAGATGAAACATTCCGTAAATATAAAATACTAGATACTAGTGTGATTATTGACGGAAGAATTTACGATATTGCCAAAACAGGTTTTCTTGAAGGAACAATCTTGATCCCTAACTTTGTATTACAAGAATTGCAATACATTGCAGATTCATCGGACAGCTTGAAGCGAGTGCGTGGACGTAGAGGGTTAGATATACTAAACGCTTTGCAAAAAGAAGATGATATGCAAGTTGAAATGTATGATGGCGATTTTGAAGATATCACAGAAGTCGACAGTAAACTGATTAAGCTGGCAAAATTATTAGATGGGGTTGTAGTCACGAATGATTACAATTTAAATAAAGTAAGTGAATTTCAAAATGTGCCCGTATTAAATATCAACGAATTGGCTAATGCAGTAAAACCAGTTGTAATCCCTGGTGAAAATATGACGGTCATGATCGTTAAAGCTGGAACAGAACGTAGCCAAGGAGTAGCATACTTAGATGACGGAACAATGATCGTTGTTGAAGAAGGCCAACACTTTATGAACAAAACAATTGAAGTTGTCGTAACCAGTGCGCTTCAAACAGCAGCTGGACGAATGATATTTGCAAAACCGGTTCATTCTCAAAAAGGCATTAAAGATAAAGATTAGGAGCTGGTGCGATGAATAAGGACTATGAGCTGATATTATTGGCAGCTGGTCACGGAAGACGCATGAGATCTTCTAAGAATAAAATTTTATTGCCTTTACTAGATAAGCCGTTGATTGAATACCCATTGACTTTATTTTTGAAAGATGAAAATTGTAGTCACATTATTCTAGTTGTAAAAGAAGATGAGGTTAAGCTGATCACGGACTTGTTGCAACAAGAACAGATGTCTAATGAAAAGTCGATTACCATCGCTATAGGTGGCACAGAGCGACAGCATAGCGTTTATAAAGGACTGCAAAAATTGAAAAATAAAACATCATCAGGTCTTGTAATGATTCATGATGGCGCAAGGCCCTTCATTGAACAGCAAGCTATTGATCAATTAAATGAAGCAGCTCAAAAAACCGGAGCAGCTATTTTAGGAGTTCCGGCAAAAGACACGATCAAAGCTGTTCACTCAGACCATACAGTTAAGATTACATTGCCAAGAAGTGAGTTATGGCAAATCCAAACTCCTCAAGCATTCGATAGTTCAGTCGTTTTGCAAGCACATGAAAAAGCCAGAACAGATAATTTTTTAGGAACAGATGATGCGTCATTAGTTGAACGATTGGAAAAGGCTGTTCTAGTAGTGGAAGGATCTTATGACAATATAAAAATTACCACTCCTGAAGATATGGTAACTGGAAAAGCTATTTTGCTTCATAGAGAACAGCAAGATAAGTAGAAGAAGAAGGAGGTTAGGTTATGATTCGTGTAGGACAAGGGTATGATGTCCATCAGTTTGTCAGTGATAGATGCTTAGTCATTGGTGGAGTAACCCTTCCTTTTGAATATGGATTAGAAGGTCATTCTGATGCCGATGTGCTCATTCATGCTATTATAGATGCTCTTTTAGGAGCTGGGGGTAAAGGAGATATAGGTCACCATTTTTCCGATACTGATGCTCAATTTAAAGATGTGGACTCGAGAGAGTTGCTCCGTAAAGTATGGAGCGAACTGAAAATAGAAGGTTATACGATTGGCAACATCGATGCCACAATCGTAGCTGAAAACCCGAAGATGGCTCCTTATTTAGAGAAAATGAAAGAAAACATAGCTTATGATTGTCAAACAAGTATCCAACATGTTAACGTTAAAGCGACAACTTCTGAAACAATGGGTTTTATTGGACGAAATGAAGGTATTGCAGCAATGGCAATTTGCTTATTAGAAAGGCAAGATAACAAGCCATCACTCCTTTAATTCTAGTTAGTAAAGTTAGGTTCAGTAGATATAAAAAATAGAAAGAAAAGAGGATATAAATTATGACAAAAAAAGTTCGAGTACGCTATGCGCCAAGCCCAACAGGACATCTACATATTGGGAATGCTCGTACAGCATTATTCAATTATTTATTCGCACGACACAATGGTGGAGACTTTATCATCCGTATTGAGGATACTGATCTAAAACGCAATATTGAAGGTGGAGAAGCCAGCCAGTTAGAAAACTTGAAATGGTTAGGAATGGATTGGGATGAAAGTCCAGATAGTCCAGGAGAATTTGGTCCTTACCGCCAATCTGAACGTAGAGAGATCTACGATCCATTGGTTGAACAATTATTGTTAAGCAATCGTGCGTACAAATGTTACTGTTCAGAAGAAGAGTTAGAAGAAGAACGTGAAGCACAAAGAGCTAGAGGAGAAATGCCTCATTACAGCGGGAAATGTGCAAACCTAACAGCTAAGGAACAAAAAGAAAAAGAAGCAGCAGGTATTGAGCCAGTTATTCGTTACCGTGTGATTAAAGAAAACACGTACAATTTTGAAGATATCGTAAAAGGCCACATTTCTTTTGAAGCAGAAAGTATTGGTGGAGATTTCGTGATTGTAAAACGTGATGGTATGCCGACATATAACTTTGCAGTGGCTGTAGATGATCATTTTATGGAAATTACACATGTTTTACGTGGAGATGACCATATTGCGAACACACCAAAACAATTAATGATTTATGAAGCATTTGGATGGGAAGCTCCTCAATTTGGACACATGACATTAATTATCAATAGTGAAACAGGTAAAAAATTAAGCAAACGTGATGGCAATATTCTTCAATTTATTGAACAATACCGTGAATTAGGTTACTTGCCAGAAGCGATGTTTAATTTTATTTCTTTATTAGGATGGTCACCTGTTGGAGAAGAAGAGATCTTTGATCATAATACATTTGTTGAAATGTTCGATCCTGCACGTTTAAGCAAATCACCAGCTGCATTTGATGCTAAAAAATTAGAATGGATCAATAATCAATACATGAAACAAGCTGATTTAGAAACAGTAACAGCATTAGCTTTACCCCATTTAATCAAAGCTGGTTACGTTGAAGAAAACGCATCATCAGAGAAATTAGAATGGGTTCAAAAAGTTGTTAGCCTATACCATGAACAAATGAGTTACGGGGCAGAAATTGTTGAACTATCAAGTTTGTTCTTTAGTGAAGAACCCGCAATCGATAGTGTAGCAAAAGAAGTTTTAGAAGGTGAAACAGTTTCAGAAGTTTTAAAAGCTTTCTCTAAACAATTAGATGAAATTACGCCTTTTGATGCAGATGAAATCAAAAAAGCGATTAAAACAGTACAAAAAGAAACCGGAATTAAAGGGAAGAACCTCTTTATGCCTATTCGTGTAGCTGTTACAGGACAATCACATGGACCGGAAATTGGACCAACGATCGAACTACTTGGCCGCGAAAAAGCTCAAGCACATCTACAAGCAGCACTAGCAAAACTATAATCTTAAACCAAAAAATAAATTGAATAAAATGAAAAACAATGATGAGAAAGAGTAACCCAATAAAAATCTAAAGAGAGTCTGTAGTGGTGGAAGCAGACGATGGCTATTGGGTGAAGTGCATCTCTGAGTTATAGGGTTGAAAAAAGTAGTAGACTCTTATCGGTTAACACTCGTTACAGTGTCAAAGGTTGCCTAGTCTAATCAATAGAAATAAGGCGATAAAGAAAAGTGGAACCACGCAACAGCGTCTTTTATAATATAAGAGACGCTGTTTTTTTGTAAAAAAAAATAAGGTGGAATAATCTATGAGGAGATTAAGAGAAGACATTCAAACAATCAAACAGAATGATCCTTCAGTTAAAAGTACACTTGAAATCCTATTAACGTACCCTAGTTTCTATGCAATCATTTTTCATCGATGGGCACATTTTTTGTATCAGCGGAATGCATTTTTATTGAGTCGTATTATTGCAAATTTTTCTCGTTTTTTAACGGGAATTGAAATTCATCCTGGAGCTACAATAGGCAAGAGACTCTTCATCGATCATGGTATGGGTGTTGTGATTGGTGAAACGGCTAGTGTTGGAGATGACGTCATTATTTTTCATGGGGTGACTTTAGGTGGAACAGGAAAAGACAAAGGGAAGCGTCATCCAACAATTGGAAATAATGTATTGTTATCTGCATATGTGCAGGTTTTAGGACCTATAACAATAGGTAATGATTCAAAGATAGGCGCCTCAGCAGTTGTCTTAGAAACGGTGCCACCTAATTCAACTGCAGTAGGTATTCCTGCTAAAGTAGTGAAAATAAATGGAAAAAAAATCCCTCATTAATTGTGTCTTTAAGTAGAAAAGGAGAGTAGCTATGCTAAAAATTTATAATACGTTAACAAGAGAGAAAGAAGAGTTCGTTCCAATAGAAGAAGGAAAAGTAAAGATGTATGTTTGTGGACCAACAGTTTATAATTATATTCATATTGGAAATGCGCGTAGTACCGTTGCATTTGATACGGTCAGACGCTACCTTGAATATCGCGGATATGATGTAGCGTATATTTCAAACTTTACTGATGTAGATGATAAAATTATTCGCACAGCAAAAGAGTTGGATTTAACTGCTCAAGAAGTAGCTGATAAATTTATTGAAGCCTATCACGCAGATACGCATGCTTTAGGAGTAGAAGAAGCCACTCATCATCCACGTGTAATGGAAAACATGCCTGAAATTATTGATTTTATAGCAGTACTGGTAAAAAAAGGGTATGCTTATGAAGTAGAAGGAGATGTTTATTACCGTACAAGGAAATTTAAAGATTATGGTAAACTAAGCGACATCTCAATTGACGAATTGGAAGTTGGAGCAAGTAATCGTTTAACTGCTCAAGAAAACAATAAAAAAGAAGACCCATTAGACTTTGCTTTATGGAAATCAGCTAAAGCAGAAGAAATTAGTTGGGAATCACCTTGGGGAGCAGGTCGTCCAGGTTGGCATATTGAATGTTCTGTTATGGCTACAAAATATTTAGGGGACACGATTGATATCCATGCGGGAGGACAAGATTTAACATTTCCCCATCATGAAAATGAGATTGCTCAAAGTGAAGCTAAAACTGGACACCCATTTGCTCACTACTGGATGCACAATGGTTTTGTAACCATGGATAATGAAAAGATGAGTAAATCAATAGGGAATGTTGTTTTGGTGCACGATATTATTAAACAAGTAGACCCTCAGATCGTCCGTTTCTTTATGGCAACGACTCAATACCGTAGGCCCATTAGTTACAATGAAACAACTATCGAAGAAGCTAGAGCCAATTTATCAAAAATAAAAACAGCTTATGATAATGCAATGTACCGGTTGAAAGATGCAGTAGAAACAGAGGCAGATGATCAAGAACAATTGAATCAATTCACATCATTCAAAGAAAATTTCATAAAAGAAATGGATGATGACTTTAATTCTGCCAACGGTATTACAATCGTTTATGAAATGGCTAAAGCAATGAACATTTATAGCGAACGTTCTGTTGTTTCTAAAGTTGTTCTTGAAGCCATGATGAATCAGTTTCAAGAACTAGTCCAAATTTTTGGTATTGCATTTGCGGCAACAGAATTATTGGATGAAACAATTGAGCAATTGATCGAAGACAGAAATGCAGCACGTGCAGCAAAAAATTTCCAACGCAGTGATGAAATTAGAGACCAGTTAAAAGAAGAGGGCATTATTTTAGATGATACCCCTCAAGGTACTAGATGGAGAAGAGGATAATAAACACATGACAGAAAAAAATTGGGCATTATTAAATGGATTAGCGTTGGCTTATGTAGGAGATGCTATATATGAAACCTATATTCGCGATTATCTAGTCGGACAAGGCTACACGAAACCAAGCCAATTGCACAAAACAGCTACACATTTTGTTTCGGCAAAAGCACAAAGTTTCTTGATGCATGAAATGTTAGCGGTAGAAGATTTTTTGACAGAAGAAGAAGTGACAATGTATAAACGAGGTAGAAATTCTAAAAGTTACACTTCAGCAAAAAATGCGGATATCACAACGTATCGGGTAGCTACTGGATTTGAATCATTAATGGGCTATCTACACTTAGCAAAACGAACGGAACGTATGGAAGAATTGATTCAATGGTGTATTAAAAAAGTGGAGGCTACAAAAGATGACAAGAGATAATAAAAATTTTGGCAAACGTAATAACCAACCAAATAAACAATCCTTTACAAAAAGACCAGCTAGACAAACGGTAAAGCCGGTTGAGGATAGAGTAGAAGAACAAGAGACTGATCGTGATTTAGTAGCCGGTAGACTGCCAGCTATTGAAGTGTTGAAATCAGAACGTGACATCAATAAAATTTTTCTACAAGAGGGTTTAAGCGGATCGAAAATGGAAGAGATTCAAAATTTAGCTAAAAAACGCAGTGTTCAAATCTCATTTGTGCCTAAGTCTAAATTGGATCAACTAGTAGATGGTATGAATCACCAAGGAGTAGTTGTGGCAGCATCTGCTTTTCAATACGCAACAATTGATGATTTATTCGCAGTAGCCGCTCAAAAAAATGAAGATCCCTTTTTTATTCTTTTGGATGGCGTTGAAGATCCACATAACTTAGGTTCAATTATGCGAACAGCTGATGCTATTGGAGCACATGGAATCATTATTCCAAAAAGACGTGCTGTTGGTTTAACGGCAACCGTAGCTAAAGCTTCAACAGGGGCGATAGAGCATGTGCCGGTTGCACGTGTAACGAATCTTGTACAAGCAATCAAAGAATTAAAAGAGCGTGGATTATGGTTGTATGGAACGGACATGGAAGGACAAGATTACCGTCAATGGGAGACTACTTTACCTATAGGGTTAGTGATGGGGAACGAAGGAAAAGGAATTTCTCGTTTAGTCAAAGAACAAATGGACGGCATGGTTACCATACCAATGACTGGGCATGTTCAAAGTTTGAATGCTAGTGTAGCAGCAAGCTTATTGATGTATGAAGTGTACCGTGGACGAAATAAAATTTAACTAAAAAACTAAAAGGGAAGGGGGTCAAATATCATGAAAAGAGAGTTGTTAATAGTGGATGGATACAACATTATTGGGGCATGGCCACACTTAGTAAAACTAAAGAACCAAGATAAATTGGAAGATGCTCGAGACTCTTTATTGCACGAATTATCCAATTACCAAAAATATACCGGTATAGATATTTATGTGGTATTTGATGCCCAATTTGTTCCTGGAATTCAACAATCGTATAAAAAATATCAATTATTGGTTATTTTCACGAAAGAAGGAGAAACTGCGGATAGTTATATTGAACGCATTGTTGGCAAAGAAAGTACTCTGTTAACACAAGTAACTGTTGCAACAAGTGATCTTGCAGAACAATGGATCATTTTCCAAAAAGGTGCTTTAAGAAAATCGGCTAATGAACTTTTTAGTGATGTTAAACGCATTAAAAAAGCCATTGAGGCAGATGCACAACAGTACCGTTTACAGAATTATCGAAGAAATTCGCCTTGGTCGCATAACCAAATAGATAGACTAGAAAAACTGAGAGATGATTTAACAAAGCATTAGAATAAGGAATATGTTATTTTGAAAGTTTTCGAGAATGGTAGACAATCTAAATAACTTATGTTATTCGTCGAATTACACTACTATAGCCACTAGAGGGAGGGACAGTTTTGGCAGATGAAGATGAAAAAATTTATCTTATGAGTGAAGAAGAATTGATTCGCATGATTAAAAACGGAGATGGGTATCCATTCAAAATTTTATTTAAGCGTTATCATCCCTTAGTAACAAAATTGACGAAAGAATACTACCTTAAAAGTTATGAGTTAGAGGATTTATGGCAAGAAGCGCGAATAGTCTTTCACAAAACGATTCAAACGTATGATCAAGATAAAGGGCACACGTTCGGAAACTTCTACAAATTAAATTTTAAACACCATATTTTTAGCTTGATTCGAAAAGATATGGCTAAGAAACGAAGAATAGAAAAAATCGCTGAGTCATTAGATGGTATGATAGAAAAAGGAATGAGTCCTCAATACATAATGAATGGAAAAG
The DNA here is from genome assembly GCF_040274425.1 of Carnobacterium sp. Lineage (NCBI taxonomy): Bacteria > Bacillati > Bacillota > Bacilli > Lactobacillales > Carnobacteriaceae > Carnobacterium > Carnobacterium sp. Next base: position 2,635 of record NZ_JBEMBC010000062.1, on the reverse strand, counting down.
AAGGACTATCCGCGTTAGATATCTTACAAGTTAAAGAAAAATTAGCAGGGTATCACCACACATTGTCAAAGCTAGAACAAAAGGTATTTTCTCCTTATTTAAAGAATAAAGAAATAGATGAGATCGCTGAGCGATTGCAGTGTGATAGTCTGCAAATAAAAAATGCTTTAGATCGTTGTAAGCGCAAAATGAAACTAGTACTAGAATCTTAGTTGGTTCTTAACGTAATAAAAATGCGACTAAATGATAACGCTTTCTCAAAAGATTGGATCCATCCACAATAAATAGTCTACCATTCTCGTAAGATTTCAAATAAAAGACAAGTTATCGGAAAAAAACCGATAACTTGTCTTTTATTTTTTTACTCTAGGGGGCAGTACACGATTAATCAATAAGTCAGATCAAATCGTTCTATCTAATAATGACAGGGTTAAGTTACGGATCATTTCTTTTTCTGAACTATCCGGTAATTGATCAATTCGTTTTAAAGCTTTATCGGTATACTTTTCAGCTAAACGTTTTGCTTCATCTAAACCACCAGAATGTATGACAAGTTGTTGGATTTTTTTTGTTTCTTCATTTGTTAGCTGATCTTTTTTTTCAAGCAACTCTTTAAAAGGAGCATTTTTTTCACGCATAGCATAAATAAGAGGAGCAGAATAAATGCCTTGTCTTACGTCTTCTAGAACAGGCTTTCCAAAACCATCTGTGGTTTGAGTATAGTCTAAAATATCATCTTTGATTTGAAATGCCATTCCGATATGACTTCCAATATAATAGCAATTTCGAGCAAATCGTTCAGTTTGTCCACTCTCTAAAGCTCCAGAGTAACAAGAAAGTGCAAATAATTGAGCCGTTTTACCAGATATTTGAGTCAAATAATTGCGAATCGTTATTTTTTGATTGTATCTTAAATGCATTTGATCAATTTCACCCATCAAGATTTTTTCCATCCCTTTAGTGTTGATCTGCATTTGTTTCATAGAATTAGAATAGTCTGTTATTAATTTAAATGAAACAGTAAATAAATAATCACCAGCATATACTGCAATGTCTTTGCCGTATTTTGATTGAATCGTTTGTTGGCCACGTCTTTTAGGTGAATCATCAATAACATCATCATGGATTAAAGTTGCCATGTGCAACACTTCAATAGCTGCAGCAAAAGCACGTGCTCGTTTAGGGTCGTGATCTTCTCCAAAAGTTGAAAAAAGCAAAGTATAAGCTGGGCGAACCAATTTGCCACCAGTGTTCATCATATCAACTAAAGCATGTTCAATAGATTTATTTCGCAAATGAATTCTTGAATCTATCAATTCAATGGTTTGTATTAATTCAGATTGTAATTCAGGGTAGGCTTCCCACATAGGATGAATCTGCATGTGTATTCCCCTTTCATTTCATAAAGTTATGGCATAGTATTTAAAAGTTTACATAAGTGGTGTTTCGACGCTTTGTCTTATCGGATTGTTGTGTCTGATGTTGGAAGTCTTTTAAGGTGCGTACATGAGTCATCAAATAATTAGCAGCAATGCCGATAGCGATACCGGATAAAATACCCATAAAAGATAAAATCGGTAAGTACAGCATAACCGTCCATGTTTGAGCAATCCAGCTTGCGACAGCTAGTTGACCAACATTATGCAAAATACCACCTGTAGCACTTATCCCAATGATACTGACACGTTTTGGACCAAGTTGTTTGACTAGTAACATGCCAACATAACTGAGTAAAGCTCCAGCGCAACTATACATAAAGGTTGATAATGTACCACCTAAAAGTGTGGTCATAATAAGTCTCATCCACACTACTGTGAAACTATCCTTTAGCGGTAAAGTAAAGATAGCGACAATAGTGATTAGGTTAGCGATACCAAGTTTTGCACCTGGAGCAAAAGCAAAAGGAAAAGGAATACTTCGTTCGACTAAGCTTAAGATAACAGCTTGAGCTGCCAATAATGCAATATACACAAGTTTTTGATTTCTAGTCATAAACACCAGCCCTTATCTACTATAAAATGAGTTTAACTAAATGATTGCTTGTTTTAATAATTGAATAAAAATAACAAGAGACAAAGAAGAACAACAATTGGATTCTTCCTTCTATCTTAACATTTTTTCTAGTTTGGCACATGAGTTAGTGACTTTTTTAGACATAATAAAATGAGTGGAGGTAGAGAGACCTACCTTCACTCACCCATTCATACTATAGTAAACTTAAATTTTTATTTATATAAAGATCTTGGTGTTCCATACCACCATTTACCGGCAACTTTTTGAATCCATGGAATCACGTAGTAGTCTAAACCAAACGCACGACCAGAACCATTCATCAAAGCGATAGCTGCAAAGACAAACCAAATGTTGACCCAGTAGAACATACCAGATAAAGCAAAGCTGACAACTAAAGCAACGGTAGCAGCACTAGCTAACCAAGTGAATAAACCGGCAATTAAAGCCAGACCAATAGCAATTTCCACACAAGTCATGAACTTTTGGAAAATTAGAGCTACTTCAGGAGTAGGGATCATAAATTCCATAATACTGTTAAACCAATCAGGAGCTTTTGAGAAAACCATCATAGGTTCTTCGCCATATACGTAGCTCAGACCAAAGATAGGTTTTGCAACTTCCG
>NZ_JBEMBC010000061.1:0-16082 GCF_040274425.1 Carnobacterium sp. | reverse complement strand
TTTTCTTATCTCAAAATTTCCATGTGGCTGAAGCCTTTACTGGTTTACCTGGTTCATATGTTCCGGTTGAAGAAACAGTACGTGGATTTAAAGAAATCATTGATGGACGTTACGACCATTTACCAGAAGATGCTTTCCGTAATGTAGGAAGAATCGAAGAAGTTGTGGCTAAAGCAGAGTCAATGGGTTACTAGGAGGTAAATGTGATGAGTGAAATGCAAGTAAACATTGTTACACCTGCTGGAATCGTCTACAATCACCGTGCAAAAAGTGTAATTGCTAAAGCGGTGGATGGAGAAATTGGTATTTTACCAAACCATATACCAATCATTGTACCTCTTACTATCCATGCCGTTCGTGTACAACGGGTTTCAGTGGATACTGAAGACTGGATCGCTGTAAATGGCGGTGTAATGGAAGTTAGAGACAATGTTTGTTCCATTATTGCAGATAGTGCTGAACGTGCAAGAGATATTGATGTGGAACGGGCTTTTGAAGCTAAACAACGTGCAGAAGAAGAATTGCACAAAACAGAAGCCATTGAAAATAAGAGTCATTCGAAACGTGCAGAGATTTCGTTAAGAAAAGCTGTCAATCGAATTACTGTATCTAAACACAATAAACGCTAATAAAAAAGTTGAAATAAAGCAGCTGTGCTGTATTTATTTCAACTTTTTTTGTTTAAGAATTAAAAATCGTAATATATTACAATTTAAAGACACTATAAATATTTATTTTTCTTCTTTTATGTTAGTATTATAATGAATTAGAAAGGGAGATGGATCAGTAAATGAACTTTTTAGGTGTTCAATCTTTAATTGCTATTATATCTCATTTGTTTTTTATTTTGCTTACCTTTTGGGCATTAAAAGGAATACGCATCGAAAATATGATGAAAAAAAATAATATTGGGCAGGCTCGAGTCCTTTATTTATTTGTGACGATAGCTATTGGGTATACAGTGAGTACGTTTTTCATTGAATTTATTCTATCTTCACAAAATCTTATCTTCTTATTTTATTAAGAATTAAATAAATTTAGAACAAATCAAATGTTAAGTTTGTACCTTCACATAACTTCATGCTATAATATTAAATGTTGTCTTGTACTATTTACCTCACACAGTTGTGATAAAGGCAATGAAAATTTTGGAGGGATACTACATGGAAAAGATTGTCGTTCGAGGTGGAAAGCACCTAACCGGAACAGTTAAAGTAGAAGGGGCAAAAAATGCCGTATTGCCTATTTTAGCTGCTACAATATTAGCAAGTAAGGGACAAAGTAAATTAACTAATGTTCCAATATTATCTGATGTATTTACTATTAATCAAGTCTTAAGCCATTTAAATTTAACTGTAAACTTTGATCAAACTAAAAAAGAAATTGAAATAGACGCTACAAAAGAATTACATTTTGAAGCTCCGTTTGAATACGTAAGTAAAATGCGTGCATCTATCGTAGTAATGGGACCTTTATTAGCTCGTTTAGGTCATGCAAAGGTTGCTCTTCCAGGAGGTTGTGCAATTGGGACGCGTCCAATTGATCTCCATTTAAAAGGATTTGAAGCAATGGGTGCTGAGGTACATATCGAAAATGGATATATCGAAGCATTTGCGGATAGATTAAAAGGAGCTCACATATACTTAGATTTTCCAAGTGTTGGAGCTACACAAAATATTATGATGGCTGCTACACTGGCTGAAGGAACTACTACAATTGAAAACGTTGCTCGGGAACCAGAAATCGTTGATTTAGCAAACTTCTTAAATCGTATGGGAGCTAAGGTCATTGGTGCTGGTACTGAAAGTATTCGTATCGAAGGTGTAACTGAGTTAACAGGTGCAGAACATAGCATTATACCAGACCGTATTGAAGCGGGTACCTTTATGATTGCCGCTGCAGTTACTAAAGGAAATGTCTTTATTGAAGATGCTGTTGCTGAACACAACAAACCTTTAATTTCGAAATTAAAAGAAATGGGTGTTCAATTTGAAGACGAAGATAACGGATTACGTGTTATCGGTCCTGATAAATTAAAAGCTACAGATGTAAAAACAATGCCACATCCCGGTTTTCCAACTGACATGCAAGCACAAATGACGATTGCGCAAGTTTTTGCTGAAGGAACAAGTACAATGAAAGAAACAGTATTTGAAAACCGTTATATGCATATGGAAGAATTGCGTCGCATGAATGCGGAGTTTAAAGTTGAAGGACAAACACTAGTCATTTACGGACCAACAGAATTACAAGGTGCTGAAGTAGCAGCAACAGATCTTAGAGCAGCAGCTGCTTTGATCATAGCTGGTTTAGTTTCAAAAGGATATACAAGAGTAACACATCTAGAATACCTAGATCGTGGATACTATGAATTCCATAAAAAATTACAAGCTTTAGGCGCAGATGTAGAAAGAATTGATGAAGCAGTTGAAAGTACAATGACTGAAACTGAGTTTGAAGGATTATTTTCTTAAAAAATCGTTTCTAACATTATGCTATTATTAAAAAACTAAGTCTTATAAAGCAAACACTTAAAAGTGGTACTTTATAAGACTTAGTTTTTTATTTTATTATTTTCAGTCTTGCGAGTCAAAAAACTGCAAAGTCTAGACGTTTCGATAGCTTTTTTACATACAATTTATTTATTCTAGAAAAAAATTCACTTGAAACATCAACAAACTAGATCATACGACTATTTTTTTTCACTCTTATATAACTGAACACCAATTGAAGTAATCTTTGAAACGTTAAATTTATTTAAATGTCTTTAATTCAGCGTTTAAGAATGAAACGACTTATGCTATAATAGGAAATTAGATGGCTACTTTATTTTATAAGACAAGTATGCCTATGATGAACGAACAAGAGCTTGAGAGGAGAAACAAGTAATGGCTAGAGATATAGGGATAGATTTAGGTACAGCCAATGTATTGATTCATGTAAAAGGAAAAGGCATAGTTTTAAATGAGCCTTCAGTCGTTGCAATTGATACCACTACAAAACGTGTTTTAGCAGTCGGAGAAGAAGCCTACTTAATGGTTGGACGTACACCCGGAAACATTCGTGCAATTCGTCCATTACAAGGAGGAGTTATTGCTGACTTTGATATAACAGAAGCAATGCTGACTCACTTTATTAATAAATTAAATGTTAAAGGCTTTTTATCAAAACCAAATATTTTGATTTGCTGCCCTACAAATATAACAACAATTGAACAAAAAGCGATTATCGAAGCTGCTGAAAAAAGCGGTGGAAAAAATGTCTTTCTTGAAGAAGAACCTAAAGTAGCTGCAATTGGTGCTGGAATGGATATCTTCCAACCAAGTGGAAATATGGTTATTGATATTGGTGGCGGTACAAGTGATATTGCCGTTCTTTCAATGGGTGGAATTGTAACTAGCCGCTCTCTAAAAGTTGCCGGAGATCAATTAGATAATGAAATCACACAATTTGTCAAAAAAACACACAAATTATTGATTGGTGAACGCACAGCTGAAACAATCAAAAAAGAGATCGGAACAGTTTTCCCTGGTAAAAGAGACGATTCAATGGAGGTTAGAGGGCGCGATATGATTACTGGTTTACCTAGAACCATTACTATCACATCTGATGAAGTCCAAAAAGCAACAGCTGAATCAATGATGATGATCGTTCAACAAGCTAAAGATGTATTGGAACAAACTCCTCCTGAATTATCAGCAGATATCATCGACCGTGGGGTCATTTTAACTGGTGGTGGTGCTTTATTGGATGGTATTGATCAATTATTCGCTGAACAATTGAAAGTTCCTGTCTTTGCTGCTGAACAACCATTAGATTCTGTTGCTTTAGGAACGGGTATCTTATTGGAAAATATGACTAAAAAGAACCGTAAATTTTAGAAAAAGTGAGGTAAACCCATGACTAAGGAAAAAATAGTACTTCAAATAGTCACATTTGTATTAAAGATTCTACTTGTGATTATCTTGATTGCTCTTGCTTTTGTTGTTGGAGCGATGATTGGTTATGGAGTATTAGGCGATGGTAACCCATTTGCTGTTTTTGAAAAAGAAACATGGGTACACATTTTCAGTTACTTTACGAAACCTACAATAGTCAACTAGTTCCATCCCTTGTACGAAATAAAATACTAAACACCCTAAAAATTGAATTAAATTCTATTTTTAGGGTGTTTTTTTTTCAAGAATTATGATGAAGCAGCTATTTTTTTAGGGGGAGTCTACATATGTCCATTACAGTTGTACGTCGTACTGGTTTAATAGGTACCATACTAAAAATGACGATAAAAATAAATGGTGAAAGAGTTGCAAAAATAGCAAATGGTCAGAAGTTGGAAATGTCTATTCCTAATAATGTTGTGCAAATATGTGTCACGCAATCCGGAGTTAAAAGTAATACCATAGAAGTTAAAGATGGTGAACGAGTTCAAATAAAGTCCAATAAATGGAGTAATAGAATCTATGTTTTATATTATATTATTTTTATTACCGGTCTATTTACTTCGAATTCATTATATAAATCTATTGCTTTATTAGTGATCTTACTGTTAGGTTTTATTTTGTTGTTTATTGTAAATGCTTTTCAACTGACCATTTTAGATGATGAAACAACGATTTAGTGGAAACCCTTTGAAATAGATAGTTTTTAATCTAATAATAAAAAAGTTCTCTTTTATACTAAACAGCTTAAGAAATAAAACTGTTTAATATAAAGGAGACTTTTTTTTATTTTTGATGAATAAACAAAAAAGCAAATCAATAAAAAGTGCAGATAGTAAAAAAGAATACACTAAAAAGGAGGAAAAAAATGAATCAAATAGGTTTGGTTGGACGTTTAGTAAGAGAAGTAGAACTTAAAAAGATAGGAGAAGATAGAGTTGTCATCAACAATACTTTAGCAGTAGCTAAAAGGAGCAAAAAAGAGAATGGTCCTCAAGCTGATTTTATTCCTATTGTTGCATGGGGAAACGTGGCAAAATTAATGCAGCTTTACTGTGAGAAAGGACATATGATCGGTGTTACGGGAAGAATTCAATCAAGATCATATATCAATAAAGAAGAAGAGACCATTTTTATTGTAGAAATGGTTGTAGAGGAAGTTTATTTCTTACAAAATAAAAAAGCAGAACCCATTACAGGATAAAAAAATGGAACATATGATGTCACATAGCTGTAACAATTAGGGTTGAACTACTGAAAAACAAAAAAGTAAACGCATAAAAGAATTCGGCCTTGTAATATAACATTAATAAAATCTACCATTAGAAAAACAAACTAGTCTATTAAATGAATAAGAAATTAGAAAAGCGTAAAAAATGAAACGTTGTATTAAAGGGGTTCATTCTAATAAGTTGAAAGATTATGAGAAGAATTCTGTATAAATAAGTTAGTTGAATATTCAGAACAATTACTTTTTTATCAATGGAAACGATTTTAAAAATGGTGTGTTACAGTTGTTTAATTCTCAAGTAACCTGCCTCTATTTCGTACGTGATACGATAACATCCGTATTGAATTAGGAGGAAATTATCTAATGAAGAAAACAGTTGTAGTAATTATTGCCTTATTTGGATTGGCAGTGGGAACGACACATATTACTAGTGTGTTAGCTGCTCAAAATGAAGTGACATCCAACACATCTAATGGAATAGATTTAATAAATGGAACTAAAAAAGCAACCAACGTTCAGATGCAAAATGGAACAGATGAGTTAATTGCTGACAGGAGTGACAGTCCAATAGTTGCAGAAACTTTGGCAACGACTCTACCATTTGAAGAAAAAATGGTAAAGCCCATTAGTTTAGAAGAGAGAACAGAAAGTCACGACGTGATCGATACTGTTCATTACACCATAAAATCTGGTGATACACTTGAGAACATCGCAACTGCTTTTGAAGTAAAAGTGGAAGAATTGGTAGGATGGAATGAATCTTTATCTGAAGAAACTCATTTACAGATCGGTGATGAGATTAATATAGAAACGGATTTAGATCCTGAAACAATTGATCCGCAAAAAGTTGTATGGGAAAGTGAAGAACAAGTAAAAGAAGAAATCATACTTCCGGAATCACCAGCTACTGAAGAGAACATTGAAGGGTCAGCCCTTAACACCAGTAATGCTGAAGAAACAATAACAGTAGTAGCTACAGCATATAGCCGAAACCAACCTTCATTAACGAATATTACAGCTACAGGAATAGATCTAAGAGAAAATTCTCAAGTCATTGCTGTTGATCCTAATGTGATCCCTTTAGGGTCTAAAGTTTATGTAGAAGGTTATGGAGAAGCAATTGCTGGAGATACTGGAAGTGCCATTATTGGAAACCGAATTGACTTGCACATGGAAAGCATGGATCAATCATTTGCATGGGGGATTCAAGAAGTTGAATTAACTATTTTAAATTAAGAGTGAATAGAATCGCGGCAGTTGCCTTGATTCTATTTTTTTATCTAAACTTCTAGATTAAAATAAGTATTGTTCTTTTTGAATAAAAGATGAAGAATCAAAGATGATTTTGTAAGTTGCTTTAGTTGCAAGGGTAAAAAGGGTATAATAAAAGAGAGAAATTTTTAAAAAGAAAGAAGGCATTTCATGAATATATTAATGATTGAAGACAATCAATCCGTATGCGAAATGATGGAAATGTTTTTCATGAAAGAAGAATGGAAAGCAACTTTTATCCAAGACGGTAAAGAAGGATTAGATACTTTTTTAAAGGATCCTCAAAGCTGGGACTTGATTACGCTTGACTTGAATTTACCAAGCATGGATGGCATGCAGATTTGTCGTGAAATGCGCAAAGTTTCTAAAACGATTCCGATTATCATGTTGACGGCCAAAGACTCTGAAAGCGACCAAGTGATCGGTCTCGAAATTGGAGCCGATGATTATGTAACAAAGCCTTTTAGTCCATTAACACTAATTGCACGCATAAAAGCTTTATATCGTCGCGCAGACTTGTTGCATGGTGAATCCGATAAAGTAGACGTTAAAGCTTATGAAGTTGAAACCAAGTACCTTAAAATGGATAAGAGAACACGTGAAGCTATTCTATACGACAAACCAATTGAAAATTTAACACCTAAGGAATTTGAGTTGCTATACACGATGGCTAAGAGTCCTAGACAAGTCTTTTCAAGAGAACAACTTTTGACTATTGTATGGGATTATGAATATTTTGGTGATGAGCGAACAGTAGATGCTCATATAAAAAAATTGCGTCAAAAAATCGATAAAACAGGTCCACAAATCATTCAAACCGTTTGGGGAGTAGGGTATAAATACGATGATTCTGGAGTTACCTCATGAGAATAAATTATTTTTATCAACAGATGTTAGCTTTTTTTGCAGTAGTGATGATAGTTTTGATCATACTTGGATTTTCATTTTTGCAATTTGCTCGAAGTACTGCTTATCGCAGTACAGAAAAACAATTATTCGGTTATGCTGAAGCTTTAATAGATGAGGACCTACAAACGGATAAAATAGAAAATGGACAAGTTATTTTAAAAAATCAAGGTGTATCGATTTTTGTATTTGATCATACGGATACGATGACTTATCCTAGTACAACTCAAAATTATATAAGTGGTATTTCAGATAGTGACCTAGAAAAATTAAAAAATGGCGAACCTATTACATTAACGCAAAGAAATACAGACTTCTTTGGTAATCAAATCAACACGGCTATTGTTTATCAGCCTTTTTTTACCCAAAGTACAGGTGATTTTTATGGATTTATAGCTGTAAGCGCACCTATTAGCACAATTGAAGCTAATCTAAAAGATATTCGAAATAACCTGTTTAGTGCGTTTATTTTTTCTGTTCTAGGCGCTACAGTGGCAAGTTATTTCTTTGCTAAGTTTCAAGTAAACCGTATCAACCGTATTCGGAGTGCAACACATAAAATAGCAAAAGGTGATTTTAATGTTCACCTTGAAAATAAAGAAATGGATGAATTTGATGATTTAGCAGCTGATTTCAACACTATGGTCGATTCTTTAAAAAGTTCTCAAGAAGAAATCGAGCGTCTAGAAAATCGGCGAAGACAATTTATGGCGGATGCTGCTCATGAAATGCGCACACCTTTAACAACGATTAATGGACTGCTAGAAGGAATCGAGTATGATATGATTCCAGAAAATCAAAAGCAACGCAGTGTTCAATTGATGCAAAATGAAACACGTCGATTGATTCGTTTAGTGAATGAAAATTTAGATTACGAAAAAATTCGTTCCAATCAAATTAACTTACAAAAACAAACGTTTAATGCTTTTGATGCATTAGAAATGATTATTGAACAATTAAAAGGGAAAGCAGAAGCTTCTGGTAATGAATTGCTCTTAAATTGTCCAAAAGATCTGACTTTGTTTGCCGATTATGATCGTTTTTCTCAGATTGTTGTCAATATTGTTCAAAATGCTATTCAATTTACAGAGAACGGAAAAATCAAGGTTACAGGGGAATTTGGCGAAAATAATGAAAGTATTATAAAAATCGCTGATTCTGGTATAGGAATGACGGCTGAAGAAGTTGAAAATATATGGGAACGTTACTATAAAGCTGATATCTCTAGAAAAAATACAAAATATGGTGAGTCTGGTCTAGGGTTAGCTATTGTCCAACAACTCGTTAATTTACATGGTGCAAGAGTTTCAGTAGAAAGTATTGCCGGGGAAGGAACAACCTTTACCTTAGTTTTTCCACTAGAATAAAATAAGACGGAAGTGAAGCCGAGTGGCTCACTTCCGTCTTATTTTAGTTAAACTGCTGCTGTAGTTATTTTTAGTGGTTTTCCTAAGCTTAAAATTTTTTCATCAGAAGTAGCAAAAATAAAAGAGCACTCTGTTGTTCTTGCAAAATGCCGAAATAAGAGCAGCCATTCTTGTCTATCGAATGTAGTTTCATGCCTCAACCAATCGTCTATGACGATCACTTTTTTGTGGCTCATAAGTGCTATCTGTAATTGAAGTTGGATGTATTGTTTCATCGACAATGCAGTAAAGGACTGTTTAGCTAAAGATTCAGATATGTTTAGTTCTTCTAACAGTTCATTTACAAGAAAAGCTGTTGTTCGCTTAGGCTGATTTGGTGCTAAGGATAATGCAACCAACATGTTTTCTTTAACCGTTAAATAGTCAATAAACACATCATCAGTAGTTATTAGGCCAGGAAAAGTTCCAGTTTGTGCTTTTACTTGTTTCATTAAAGAAGGTAAACTCATTTGTTCAGTTGAAACCGTATAAATGGTTTTCGGGCTTAGTAGAAAAAGATATTTTCCAACAACTTCAGATTGATTAAACATCTAAAATCCTCCTTGGTTACTTATGAAATAGATTAAGAGAGTTTGCCTTTAGTTAAGGATAAGACAATATAGGTAGGTATACCAATAACCATACAACTATATAAGTTGATAAACACTACCAGAAATACAGCTTGAAGCGTGTTATTTTCACCAAATTTGTTATTGATTGAATCACCTTTTAAGAAAGGTTTAACATTAAAACGCGTGAAGTTTTCGTTTTTAGATTCTGATAAAGAAGAGTCTTTTTGACTAGTACTATCAGGTGGATTGGCTTTTACTTCCATTTGTAGAGTCTCTGCTTCAAATTGTGAGGCTTGTTGGACTATCGGAGGAGCAAAGAAACTGTAAAGTACAAATAAAAACAACACAACACTATTTATTAAAATCAGGTGTTCAATGATCAATTGTGCGGTCAGTTTATAAACTCTTTCTCCCATCAAAAGATAGGTGTTGTATTCTTTATGTCTGATCTTACTCACAAACACCTGAATCAACACGAGACTGATTGTACCAACGCTAGCGATAGCTAAAAAAATAGATTGGTATTTTACTAGATAGTTTTTTGTAATAGATTCTAAGAGTTGAAAGGTTTGGACGTCTAATGATAGTTGCTGGGATTGCAAAGAATTTACAATGGTCGTTAACTGAATGGAAGAGTCAGAAAATTGCTTTATCAACAAAACAACGGCAAAAACAAGAATAAAATAGAGCAAATAGAAACTAAGCATAGAAATCAAAAAGTAAGGATGGTTCTGCAAGTGGCGATAAGCTCGTTTAACAATTGGCAAGGACAACTCTCCTTTCAACTCAACGGTTCATTTTCTTTATTGTATCGAGTAAATATGAAAAAAATGTGAAGCTATTAGTAAGAGGATATGTTAGTTCAATACTTTATTTATTTCGATCATAATTTAAAAGCTTAGATACGCAAAAAGAGCTGAGACAATTGTCTCAACTCTTTAGTCACTCTTTATTCAGTTAATTCAGTTTCTGCTGGATTCTCTGTCTCAGCTGGTTGTGTTTCATCAACTACACCAGAAGAATCCTGTAGTTCTGGTGCATTTGTATTATATAGATCAACAGTAGACTGGTTACCATTCTGACTATATATACTTGTAGCTTCTGTTCCTGAACCTTCATTTATAGCTTTCATACGAGCTAATTGATCACGGTAGTCATAATCAGCCGGATCAGTCGTAATCATTCCTTCTGGAGTATAGAAACGTAATAAATCACTTGTTAGAATACTATCAGATAAACTTAGTTGTGTGCTGACATCTTCTCTTAACTGTTCAACTTCAGCAAGAACTTCTTCAGAAGGATCTTCTATTAATTCACCCGTCTCGGTATCATAGATACTTGAACCATCAACGGTATATTTAGGACTGACGAAGTTTCCATCACGGAAGGCTACTGTTTGATCATGGTTTTCTGAGAATAAATCTGTTCCAAGTAAGATATTATCTTTTGTTTCAACACCTAATAAGTGGAGAAGAGTAGGCAGGCTATCAACTTGGCCACCGTATTGAGTATTGATTTTTCCATTACCTGTTCCTGGAATATGAATCATATAAGGAACTTTTTGTAACATTGCATTGTCATAACTTGACCATGTTTCAGGATCTTTATCTAATAAAGGAGCTAATGTTTCATTTCTAGAATTAGAAATACCATAATGGTCACCATAAAGAACAATGATCGAATTATCATATAATCCAGCGTCTTTCAGGTAAGCAAAGAATTCTTCAATAGCTTGGTCTAAATAATGAGCTGTTACAAAATAGTTATCAATAGTACTATCACCAGTAGTTGCAGCTGGGAAGTCCACATTTGCTTCATCTAATGGGTAAGGGAAGTGATTAGATACTGTAATAAATTTAGAATAAAACGGTTGAGGCAATTGTTCTAAATATTGAACAGATTCTTTAAAGAATATTTTATCTTTCATTCCATATTCCAATGTATTTTCTTCAGTGAAAGAGTAGTACTCATCATCGAAGAAGTAATCTATGCCCATTGATTTATACGTGTTATCACGATTCCAAAAAGATCCAACATTACCATGGAACATAGCACTTGTATAATTCTTTTCAGAGCCTAAAATTTGTGAAGCGGATTGGAACGTATTGCTTTCACCAACTTGTGTAAAGGCTCCACCTTGAGATAAACCGAATAGGGAATTTTCAAGCAGCATTTCTGAATCTGAAGTTTTTCCTTGTCCGACTTGGTGGAAGAAGTTGCTGAAACTTTGAGTATCATTATCATGGTAAATACTGTTGATAAATGGTGTAACTTCAAGAGATTCGCCAGTTTCAGTTTCTAATTGGTAGTCAATCAAAAATTGTTGGAAACTTTCTAAATGCAAGTAAATGACATTACGGTCTTCAGCAATACCAAACATTTCAGGATTCGCTTCAGCAAAGTGTTCATCAATGTAGTTCATGACACCTTCAATATCAGATTCATCAGCATTTGCTTTTACTTGATTTGCTTGCGCAGTTTGATAGCCATCATAGGCTGTAAAGAAATTCAAACCAAGGTATTTAACAATGTAGTTACGGTCAAATGTACGAGCCAACAGTTGAGGTCGATCACTTTCTGCTAACGTTAAGTTCGCAGCGAAAAGTGTAAATCCAACAATCGTAGCTGCAAAAGCGTACCGTTTCTTGAATGGACGATTATCGATCATCACTTTCTTAGAGGCTAATAATGCAATTAATAAAATGATATCGATTAAATAAAGAAAATCTGTCGTGTGCAATAAAGCAAAGGTACTTGCGCCCAATCCACCAGCCACATTACCAGCGCCTAAAATCGTGCTGACAGAAAGAAAATCAGAAAATTCTCTATAATAGAGAATATTTGAAAAGAATAAAATTGACATTAAAGCATAAACAACTACTAAAGCAATATAGGCTTTTTTGGAACTTTTAAAGTATAGCGCGATAGAAAGTAGAATGATTGTTGTAGCAATTGGATTGATCAATAAGATGAATTGCTGCATGATACCTTCGACGCCAAGAGAAAATTCTGATTGATACCCTATATATGTCTTGATCCAAAATAGGATAACAGCGAGAGAAAAGAACCCCATTCTCGTGTGTAATATTTTTTTTATGTTAGTCACTGTTGAATCCTCCTTAATAAATGGCCACAGTTTGTTTAAGTTAATGGGTTAAATTTCCAATTGTATGAAAATAGTCCATATTAGTACATCATTCAGTATTTTACAATTAATTTACAGTATAGTCAATTTTACTCACTTATAACTGCTTATGCTGATCATGCTAATAGCTATTATACCAAGGAAAGATTAAGAAAAGTAAAAATTAAGTAAAATTTAGACTTTTTAAACAAATAAATTTAAGCGAATGCGGTATAATAATTTGCAAGGATAAATGAGGAGGATTTTTTAATGGTATTTTTGCAACCCCTCTTTGAATTAATTGAATCGAAGTTTGGTGAATCAATCAATCACTTTCCGTTAGTAGAATTAATCTTTTATAGCATCGACCAGACCTTGTTTTATTTTATTTTTTGGCTTATTGGCAGAGGAATAGTGCTGGGTCTCAAAAAGAAGAAGAAAAAACCAATAAAATGGCGAAGAGAAGTTGTTTTAAATCTATTTATTTTTTATATTCTTCTTTTGATTCATTTAACGGTCTTTCGTGCAGAAAATTCAATTAATAATGTATCCATAGTGATGCGCCCTTTAAGTGAAATCAACTGGATCCCATTTGTAGAAACAGCTAAATTAACTCAAGGAACAACTTTATTTGATTATTACTATAACTTATATGGGAATATTATTTGGTTTATTCCAATGGGTTTTGGAGCAGCTTATTTAATGAAAAGAAACCACTTTGTTTTAAGATCTCTATTAATTGGAATAGCTGTATCTGTTTTAATAGAATCTCTGCAGTTTATATTCTATACAGGAGTTTCAGATATAGACGATGTTATCTTTAATACAATTGGAACGATCATTGGTATTGGTTTATTTAAAATAAGTCATTGGATATATAAAAAAAAGACAAATAGGAAAACCGCTTGAAAAGGAGTGAGGACCTTTTTGGGCTTCTTGGAAACTAGATTATAATTTTTTTAATATACCTTGACTAGGTACCTATATCCCTTCAGAAACGAATATAGAATGATACAATAGCTCCCCTAAAAAAGGTAGACCGTTTTTCTCGAAGTATTCTCACAACTTTTCCATATCATATAATGATTTTCAGATGTTTATCTTATGGTGAAAAATTTACTTTCTTTAATGATAGATAATTTTGTTATTTTTTTATATTAAGTATAGTATGACAACTCAAATATAAAAAATAAGCTAAGCAACAATCATACGTTGCTTAGCTTATTTTTTATAACTGTTACTCTACATAAAATTAGCAAGATAGCTATTGTAAAGACCGTCATTATTCAAAAAATAATATAGTCACAGTGATTTATCCAACACTGATTAAATGCAAAATATTCAATAAAATAAGTACTGCAATTACGACAACTAAAAAATAAAAAAATTTGCCTTTTTTTATTTTTTTATCTAATTGTTTAACCATTTTATGATCTCCTTTCATTAATTCATCTAAGGAAATAGCATAGATCTCACTAATTAAAATAAGACTATTGATATCAGGTAAGTTCCGGCCATTTTCCCAATTTGAAATAGTTTGCCGTGACACATGTATTTTTTTCTGCCACTTCTTCTTGTGTCATTTTTAGAGTGTTTCTTCTTTGTTTTAATCTAGTTGCTAATTTCATATTTCATATAATCTCCTTTCATTTACTTTAGTGAATTTCTAGAAGTTTCACTATCAAAAGTATTTATAATACTGCAATTATACTGATAAAAGTATTTTACATCTCAATTAGAGTGGATAGAAAGTATACAAAATTGAATTAAAATCTAAAAACATAATCAAAAATTTAACAACATTTCGCTGTTTTCATTTTCATTGACTCCAAAATAGCATTTTGTGGTTTTCTTAAAATGAGAGTTATGTTAATTATTAAGTTTTTTAGTACACAAAAAACAGTAAGACTAAAAATAGATAACCGTTTCTTTTACTTATTTTTTTCATTATGATGTCTGCCATAGCTGATCTACTCATCGACTAATTCATAATCTAATTATCTATTTTATCTATTAAAACTAAAAAAACGCATTGGTTTACATAGCAGCACCTAATAGTTGCTACTATGTAAACCAATGCGTTCGTTACTTTTTATTTAAAATTAAATATAGTAAAGGTAACAAGTTAAGGAGGATGTAAATTATTATTTTATTAAAAGTCTAATATTTACATAATAGAGTATAAGTAATTTATATGAAGAAAAAGATGCTATTATTTATTGCGTTCAATATTCTTTATTTACTCAAGTAATAAAGTTAAAGATACAGAAGATATCGCAGAAACTATATAGTATTAGCTTTGGTTAAGGGGCTGTATCTATAGGAATAGCAAAAGGAGGAGCCTCTGGAGCCTTTTATTCAAAAAATGAAAATAAAACAACTAAACTAGCTATTTAGGGAAATAAAAATAAGATAAAGTGGTTAGTAAAGTACTATAATGGAGCTAATATCTATCAACGAACCGATACAAAATATACTGGTAGCGTTACTAATCAATATATTAAAATTTAAAACAAATAGAGGGAGGTTGTTGTATGAAGAAAAGAATATCTATACTCATAATAATTTTAATTTTGTTAGTGGTTTTTCTTGTAAATAAATCGGAACAGAAAAAAATCCCCACTTTAGTTAATTTGTCAGGCATTAGCTATGTTTTGACACATGAACTATATAAAAAATCCGTAAACGCTGACGTAGTCTATGTTGTTCAAAAAAAGGTAAATCGATACAGTTATCCAAAAAACAGCTTAGAATCTAACTTTTTAGACGTAGATACAGAGATTTACCTACCAAAAGAAGAAACTGAATCTATAATTTTTTACAAACTAGATGATGGATTATATGTGGCAAGAGAAAATATAGCTGGAAAATAGAAAGCTTGTTGCTTACTATTATAATAATTCAAAAATCTAACCTAAAATTAAGCAAAGTCTCACTTATTTCATCTTCATTGATCCCAATGTAGCGTTTCGTAATTTTTTCGTTGCTGTGAACGAATATTTCCAATAGATTGGCTGCGTCTTTGGTTTTCTCATAATTGTGGTAAACAAACGTCTTTCGCAGCGTGTGCGTGCCGATATTGTCTCTTCCTAACAGCTTAGCGACCTTCAGAAACATTTGATAGACGGTATTCACTTCTAAGTGATTGCCTTTGATGGTGATGCTCTCAAAAAAATTGTTTATTTCTTGTTGGGTGCGTACTGGTTAAACGGTGTAACTCATTTAAAATCCCTCTCTTCTTACAAAAGTGATACATGATTTCGATTAGTATACAACAAAATCATATATTGAAAGGTTGCATAAAAAAATAACCCTGATTTAATAGTATTCTAGATACATGATTTTATCTAATTTCATGTATCATAAATTCTTGTTTAAAAAATAAAAATTTAAATATGTTATCTTTAAACAAAATATAACATAAGGAGTGAACTTTATATGGCTTTAACTTTAGTATGTTTCTTGTTTATAATTATTGTTATATCCAAGAATAAGGACAAATATCAAAAATAAACAGAACATTGTTAAATCTGAGTTCAGCTTACTTGATTCTATCTAGTTTAATGTATTGATACGTCATAATATCTAGAATAAGATACTTATGATACTGAATGCAAATCAAAAAAATTGGAG
>NZ_JBEMBC010000060.1:0-16331 GCF_040274425.1 Carnobacterium sp. | reverse complement strand
GGTTTACCGAAAGAAATGGATTTTAACCAAGTTGATCAATCTTTTGTCTCTGCAGTCGCTTCAGTAAGAAATCAGATCCCAAGAAAATCTTTACAGTATCTGACACCGTTAGAAGTATTTTTAACTTACATTAATGAGTGGGAACTGTCTAACTTAATTTGACAAACGAAATTTATTAAAGTTGCACCTAAACAAATTACGTCAAGTAAAGCAAATGTAAAACAAAATCAAGCTTTGCAAGTTAAAGTTGTCAGCAAAAATTGGAAAGAAATGCTTCAATCTATCAATTTTTATCTTATTATATTGATGTTTGCAACAGGTGCATTTTCTGGTTTGATGATTGCCTCTAATGCAGCGGCTATCGGCCAATCCACTTTTGGTTTAACAGCAGCTACAGCAGCATTTTATGTCAGTCTTTATTCATTAAGCAATACATTAGGAAGAGTAGTTTGGGGAACTATTTCTGATAAGCTAGGGCAATCTACTACCATTACGATTATATACAGTATCATTGCACTAATGTTTGTTATTTTGATTTTGATTCAAACGACACTTGGATTTGCAATTGGAATCATCGGACTGGGATTATGTTTCGGTGGCGTTATGGGGGTATTTCCATCGCTTGTTATGGATAACTTTGGACCGAAATTCCAAGGAGTCAACTATGGTATCGTGTTTATCGGATATTCAACGGCTGCTTTTATTGCTCCAAAAGTATCAGCAGCAATTTCTATCAATAATAATGGTGACTATACTAAAGCGTTTTATTTAGCAATTGCAGTTGTCGTAACTGGGTTAGTGTTAAACGTTTTTTATAAAAAGAAAGCAACTAGTGTTAGGGTAGCTAAAACAATAGTTGATTAATAACAACTAATAATTATTATCTCAAAGATAAGGAAACATAAATAAGGAAAACAGGAAAATAATTGAACAGATAATCCATGTGAAATGCAAAGCATAAAAGAATATTTGTAAATGAACCTTGTAAAATTATTTTTGCAGATTTATATTCTAGTAAAAAGAAATAAAGTAAAAAATGCTATAAGAGTACTAAAAAGATTGATTTATATTTTATGTTGACGTTTTCAAAGTCCTGTAGTATAGTAATGGTAACTTAATAAGGCATGTGACTGGTAATGCAGGCAGGACCTAAAATAACGAATCACTAGGAGCGAAATCCTATGAACCGTTTTTTAGGTCCTTTTTTGTATACTAAAATCTCATCTGCCACAATAAAAGGAGGAATTCATAAATGAACTATCAACAGACAGCTGCAGAAATTGTTAAACAGGTAGGTGGGAAAAAGAATATTTCGCATTTGGAACATTGTTCTACTAGACTTAGATTCACTTTAAATGATGATTCTAAAGCGGATATTAAAGCACTGGAACAAATTGATGGTGTGATGGGAGTTAGACAAAATGTTCAATGCCAAGTAATTATTGGTAATGAAGTTGTAGAAGTTTACGATGAAGTATTAAAAGTGATAGGAGATCTTCCAGCAACGAATACAACTGGAAATAAGCCAAAACAAAAATTGAGCAGTTTAGTATTAGATTTTATCATTAGTATTTTCCAACCGCTAGTTCCGGCTATTGCCGGCGGTGGGATATTAAAATCTATGTTATTGCTCATTTCAATGTTTGGTTGGATAGACCCAGCTTCTCAAACATACCAAATATTAGATCTTATTGGAGGAGCACCTCTTTATTTCTTACCAATACTTGTAGCTATGACAACAGCTAATAAATTAAAAGTTAATTCACTTGTTGCAGTATCTGCAGTTGGAGCGTTGATTCTTCCGAGTATGACCACATTGATTTCAGAAGGTACTTCGTTATTCTCAATTAGTGTTCCCAACGTAGCTTATGCGTCACAAGTTTTTCCAGCAATATTGTGTATTTTACTGTACGCTCAAATGGAGAAACTATTTACAAAATACTCTCCTAAAGCTATTAGAATTTTCTTTGTCCCTATGATGTCATTGTTAATTACTGTACCCATAACCTTATTAGTATTAGGTCCAATCGGCATTACTGTTGGACAAGGATTTGCAAACGTTATCTTGTTCTTGTTTAACCAATTTGGATGGGTTGCGACTGCTGCTCTTGCTGCTTTCTTACCGTTTATGGTAGTGACAGGGATGCATAAAGCGATGATTCCTTATGCAGTCACCTCCATAAGTGAAATGGGTCGTGAATTGCTTTACTTACCAGCTTCTTTAGCTCATAACCTTTCTGAGTCTGGTGCTTGTTTTGCAGTTGCTGTCAAAAGCAAAGATAAAAGGTTGAAATCTACTGCTTTGTCAGCAGGTATCTCAGCATTGTTTGGCATCACAGAACCAGCACTTTATGGGGTTACTATTTTGCACAAAAAAGTTTTATATAGTGTCATGCTTGGAAGTTTAATAGGTGGAGCATTTATTGGTATTATGGCGGTTGAAGCTTTTGCACTAGTTGGACCAGGTTTGGCTAGTATTACTCTGTTTGCTTCTCCCGATAATAATTTGAATTTAGTTTATGCTTTTGTGACATTGGGTATCTCATTTGTAGTCTCTTTTATTGCGGTAATGTTTTTATGGAAAGAAGAAGTAACTGAATCAGAAGAACAAGCTTTTGCGGAGAACGTATCAGGAAGTACCAATTTTTATAGCCCAGTTGAAGGAGAAGTCATTCCTTTAGCTGAAGTAAATGATGAAGTATTTTCGACTAAGCTAATAGGAGAAGGCATTGCCATTATTCCTGAGATAGGAGAATTGCATGCTCCTGCTGACGGAACGATTACTATGTTATTTGAAACGCATCATGCAGTAGGAATGAAAATGAGAAATGGAGCTGAAGTTCTTTTTCATATTGGATTAGAAACCGTGCAATTAGAAGGGAAATACTTCACACCACACGTTAAAGAGGGTAATGTCGTTAAAGCAGGTGATAGTTTGATATCATTTGATATAGAAGCTATCAAAAATGCTGGATATGATCCGACGGTTATAGCAGTTGTAACCAATAAAGAATTGTTCAAGATCAATCAAATGATTACACATGAAAAAGCAAGCCAAAATCAAACCGTTATGACGGTAGCACAGATAGGAGAATAAACATGACTAAAACAACAAGTTTTCCAAAAGGATTTTTATGGGGCGGTGCAATTGCAGCCAACCAAGCAGAAGGAGCATGGAATAAAGATGGTAAAGGGCTATCTGTAGCAGATGTTGCAACTTATAAACCCAATTTAGATGTGAAAAATTTTGCAGGACATATGGAAATAACAACAGAAAGCGTTATAGAAGCGATGGAAGATCCTACTGATAAAATCTATCCTAAGCGTCGTGGGATTGATTTCTACCATAGATATAAAGAGGATTTAGCTTTATTCGCTGAGATGGGCACAAAAGCTCTACGCGTATCAATTGCTTGGTCTAGAATCTTTCCTACAGGAGAAGAAGCTGAACCTAATGAAAAAGGGCTAGTTTTTTATGATAATCTATTTCAAGAAATGAAACGCTTGAATATTGAACCAATAGTAACATTGTCTCATTATGAAATGCCCCTAGCGTTAAGCTTGGAATACAATGGTTGGACTGATCGCCGAGTGATTGATGATTTTGTTCGTTTTTCAAATGTGTGTTTTGATCGCTATAAAGATTTAGTTAAATACTGGTTGACATTTAATGAAATTGATAGCATTCACCGTCATCCATTTACAACAGCAGGAATCATTCCAGACAAATGTCCAGAAGGAAAAGAAGAAGAAGTTATTTATCAAGCACTGCACCATCAATTTGTTGCATCAGCTTTAGTAACGAAAGATTGTCATGAAAAAATAAAAGGCAGTGAAGTTGGCTGTATGATCACGAAATTAACAACATATCCAAGAACTTGTACGCCAATTGATGTAGAGCTTACTTTGAAAAAGAATCTAGAAAACCTGTTTTATGCAGATGTTCAAGTTTTTGGAGAATACCCTAAATTAATTGAACGTCAATTAGAAAATAAAGGGATTCATATTAAAATGGAAGAAAATGATCGAGTTATTCTAAAAGAACATACGGTAGACTTTGTATCCTTTAGTTATTATATGTCTATGACTGAATCAGGCGATGAAAATGCTGAACGTACAGCTGGAAATACTGTTTTAGGAGTGAAAAATCCTTATCTTCCATCTACTGATTGGGGCTGGCAAATTGATCCAAAAGGATTGAAAATTTCTTTACTTGAATTATATGATCGTTATCAAGTACCATTGATGATAGTAGAAAATGGTATGGGTGCAAAAGACGAAGTCGTTGAAGGAAAAGTTCATGATCCTTATCGAATCGATTATTTTAAAGAACACTTTAAACAAATGGGCGAAGCCATTGACGAAGGTGTAGACCTAATTGGGTATACTAGCTGGGGTGCAATTGACATTGTGAGTGCAGGAACCTCTCAAATGTCAAAACGTTATGGGTTTATTTACGTTGATCAAGACGATGAAGGAAATGGGACACTTGATCGATTGAAAAAAGACTCCTTTTATTGGTATAAAGAAGTGATTGAAACAAATGGAGCAAGTATAGACTAAAAAAAGTAAACGGGAGTGATTTTCTTTGTCACATATTAAAAAAGTACTCAATTCAAGTGTCGTCTTAGTAGAAAAAGATGGTAAAGAAATGGTTGTGTTTGGAAAAGGGATTGGATATGGGAAGAAACCCGGAATGTCTATTGAAGATAACCAAGTGGATCAATCCTTTCTTCCTGTAGAAAATATACAGACTCAACAACTTTTAGACTTGGTTGATGCCATCTCTCCCGTTTATTTCGATATCACTCAGGAGATTGTTCAGTATGCAGAACAGTATTTAGGTTCTCCGTTAAATCTCAGTATTTACTTTACATTAATGGATCATTTGAATTTTGCAGTGGAGAGAGCAGAAAAGGGAATTAACATTACTAATCGAGTATATTGGGAAATTAAGAGCTATTACCCAAAAGAATTCCATATTGGTGAGTATGCCCGTACGTTGGTAAACAAGACTTTAGAAACCAATTTACCTGAGGAGGAAGCTGCGAATATTGCATTTCATTTGATCAATGCACAAAATTCAGATAATCAGAATGTTGATGGTATGAAATACGCTAAAATGGTCGGTAGCATTGTTAATTTGATTCGGTATAGTTTGAATACAACGATCAATACTGAATCTATTCATTATGTACGTTTTATTACTCATGTTAAATTTTTTGTAGAGCGCTTTTTTGCAGATAAATTGATGGAAAAAGGCGATAAGAAGTTGTTTGAGCAGATTGCAACTCTTTATCCTCAAGCTATGAACAGTGCCTTTAAAGTTAAGGAATACGTGGGAAAAATATATGGTAAAGAAGTACCGGATGATGAATTAACTTATTTAGCTGTTCATATCAATCGTTTATTGAATTATAATGAATTAGATAGCTAGAGACTATAAACTAATGCTAGTGTTTCTGCTCATTTTAAGCTTGAATGTTTAAAAAAATAATAGTATTAAATAAGAACTACACTTTTTAAGTGGAGTTCTTTTATTTATGTTGCATTTGCAACATAAATCGTTATAATAGGAATTGTTAAGAACGAAAAGGGGGAAACGAAATGATAGACATTCTTCGTGACATTGGCGTGATAGCAAGATCCTTAGACTCTATTGCTAATATAGAATTTAAAGATCTCAATCTTACAAGAGGTCAATACCTCTACTTAGTAAGGATTAAAGAAAATCCAGGAATTATACCGGATAATTTAAGTGAAATGATAAAAGTAGATCGTACTACTGCATCGAGAGCTATTCAAAAACTTGAACAAAATGGATTGATTGAAAAAAGAGCTGATTCAGTGAATAAAAAAATCAAAAGACTATTTACTACGCCTCAAGGTGATAAATTAGCGGAATATATTTTGAAAGAAAATCTTTATTCTAATGAGGTTGCTTTAAAAGGCTTGTCGGACGAAGAAATCAAAACTTTTTCTCAAATTTTAAACAAAATAAAACAGAATACAGAAGCTGAGTGGGATTTTGTGAAAAAAGGAAATAAACGGAATTACTAAAGGAGACTGATACTATGGAATTGAAAAAATGCACCTTAGAAGATTTAGAATTACTTCAAAAAATCAGCATAGAACTGTTTACGGATACCTTTAAGGATCAAAACACTGAGGAAGACTTAAAAAATTATTTGGAAAAAGCCTATAACAGTACACAACTCAAAAAAGAACTTACAAACAAAAATTCTGCTTTTTTCTTTCTATCAGATAACGAAGAAATAGCCGGTTACTTAAAATTAAACATAGGTGATGCCCAAACAGAAGACATCGCTGAAAATGCTGTAGAAATCGAAAGAATTTATATTCGCAGTGACCGAAAAAGAAAAGGGTATGGAACGGTCTTGATAGAAAAAGCTGAACAATTTGCACGAGAAAAGAATAAAAAAGTGATTTGGTTAGGTGTTTGGGAAGAAAATCTAAGTGCCCTTTCCTTTTATAAAAAGAAAGGGTTTATTCAGATCAGTTCACATTCTTTCTTCATGGGTGATGATGAGCAAACTGATTTGATCATGACCAAGACAATTTAATATGGATGCAGCTAGTCAGAGCAAAAATAAAGAAGAACCGTCTATTACAAGCACGGTTCTTCTTTTTGTATTAAAAATCGTAGTCTTCATCTACCATTGATTCAGCATCGCCCATAAGATAGCCTGCTCCAACTTGTGAGAAGAAGTCATGGTTCGATGTTTCAATCTTACGCTCGTGTAAAGAAATGGTGATTCCATTTTAAAAAATAACAAAAGTGACTGAATAAAGACAGAAATCCTGGAAAAAGCAGAAAGAATAGGTTGGTTGGTATTGAAGAAATGAAACCGTTTGCGTAAAATGGAGTTAGAAGCTCAAAAAAGGAGGAAGCAGGTTGTATTCAATTATGTTAGTAGATGATGAAGAGGATATTCGTCAATCCATTATTGAACTCGTTCATTGGGGAAAAATGGGGTTCGAGATCATTGGTGAAGCCAGTAATGGAGAGGAAGCATTGGAAGTGATGGAAGACAATGTTCCAGATATATTGATCACGGATATTAAAATGCCAATCATGGACGGTATTGAACTGTCTAAACGAGTAAGGGAGGAGCATCCGGCTGTTAAAATTGTATTTTTAAGCGGATATGAAGATTTTGAGTACGCAGTCAGCGGCATAAAACTAACCATTCTTGAGTATTTATTAAAACCGGCTTCTATTAGCGATTTAGAGAATATGCTTGGAAAAGTACGGAAAAATTTGGATGAAGAGAAACGGTCAGCAAATGACTTGGTGACCATTGAAAAAGATTTTTTGAAAAAATTTGATGTTAATAAAATGTCTTTTTTGGTTTCCCTGATCACGGATAATTACAGCGACGTATCAGAAAGTGAATTCCAAAAGCTGCTTCAAACCTATCAGTTAAACCTTACTGGAGAAAGGCAGGTCTTGCTAAATATCACTATTGATAAACCTTCCTTTGCAAAAATCACCAGTGGAAACCAAAATTTAGAACTTATGAAGTTTTCATTAGCCAATACTATCAGAAAAATTGTGGATAAGTATGTGCAAGGCGAGGTCTTTACTTTCACATCGAACAGTGTTGCTATTTTGTCCGATACCAAAGAAAATATCGAAATGTATACAGATATTCTTGTGAAAGAAATTAACGAAAGTGTCCAAAAAATATTTGGTTTTTCTATCGGTATTGGAGTTAGCGAAGAATATGCACGGATTTCAGATACCAAACGAGCTTTTCAGTCTTCTATTTCAGCTTTAAATTACCAGACGACTCTTGGAGAAAACAAAGGGATTTACATTTCTGACATTGAAACCATTCAACAAAATGAAATAGTTTTCAATGAGGTCAACGAAGCGAAATTAATTTCTCTGATTAAAATAGGGTCTAAAAAGGAATTAGAAATTTTTATAGATCAACTATTCCAACAATTTTATTTCGGCATGAATAGTAAAGAACACCTGCAAATTTTTTTGATGGAACTCTATGTATCCGTCTTAAAAGCTTATAAAACAACGATTTTAAAATACGATTCAGGTATACTTCAACAGGTGCAAATTATTTCTGAGATTCATCGATATGAAGACAGACAAGTCATTAAGGAGTGGTTTAAAAACTTTTGCATATCGGCCATTGCAATCATCCAGGAGCAGCGTAAAGAGAAAACAGATTCTTTAGCTAAGCAAGGCTATGCTTATTTAGTTGAACATTATTCAGATCCTTCACTTTCTTTAAAACATGTTAGCAAACAAATGTTGATCAGTCCTAGTTATTTCAGTTCGCTTTTTAAAAAAGAAAATGGGCTTTCTTTTACAGATGCACTAGTCGAGATACGCATGGAAAAAGCTAAAGAGCACTTATTGACGACAGATCATAAAATTTTTGAGGTAGCAATAGATTCAGGTTACACTGACCAGCACTACTTTTCCTACTGCTTTAAAAAGTATTTTGGCGAATCACCAAACAAAATCCGGGAAACATTCAAAAAAAATAAACTCCGGGCTGAATCAAAAAGCTAGCGGGAGAGATGAAAAGAAATGAGTCAAATCATTAAAAAGACAAGTAAAACACTAATTGAGAAATTTAAAAGCTTGCGTATTATTTTAGCCTTATCACTAGCTGTCATCTCTATTCTGACGATTCTATTATTTGCCGGTTTTTTTTCAGTCACTTTTAAAGAAACCTTGATCAACACGGCTAAAACCACTACTCAACAAAGCGTAGTGCAATCCACCATCACATTAGCTAACGAAATAGACAACATGACCGGAATGGCTTATGGTATCTTGGATGAATTGAAGAGTTCATCCTTACAAAAAGATGGAATTGCTGATTTATTAGGAGTAAGCTACCGTTTAAATCGCAATATTGTATCGATTGGACTAATAAACGCTGACGGTCAAATAGTAGACTATGCACCATCGCAATACATACCTAAAAAGGAATTAAAGATTTATGAACAAGACTGGTTTCAAGAAGACTGGCCGCCAAATAAATTTTCTTTTTCAGCTCCTCACGTACAGAATCTATTTGAAAAAAATGACCATTGGGTTTTATCGGTTACAGCACCAGTCATAGTTGATAAAGAAGAGTATTTGCTCCTAATTGATTTTAATTTTAATTCATTAGGAAACTATTTTGATAAAATATCTATTGGGAAGAGAGGCTATTCGTTCATTGTAAATAGCCAAAATGCAATAGTCTATCATCCACAGCAACAAACCAGACAAACAAACGCTAAAGAAGAAAACCTAGATTTTATCGCAGATAAGCTAGATGGCGTATACATAACACCCAATAAAAAAAATACGATTGCTATTGCATCCGTATCTTCAACCGGTTGGAAAGTAATCGGAGTCTCCTATTTGCAAGAGTCTATCAAAGAAGCCATGGAAGAAGTTCAAAGGTATATGTTATGGGTCTTTTTTGCGATCATTAGTTTGATTGTATTGATCAGCATAGGAGTGTCTAAGTACATCGCACAGCCAATTACTAACATGGTCAAAGTGATGCAGAATTCGGATGGGGACCAATTTGATATTTACACAGATGAAACTCGGTTCACTGAGATCCAGCAGTTATCAGGGTCTTATAATCATTTAATTGATCATGTGAAAATGTTGATGCTCCAAGTAAAAGAGGAACAAGAGGAATTAAGGAAAAGTGAAATGAATGTTTTGCAAGCTCAAATCAACCCACATTTTTTGTACAATACATTAGAATCCATATTATGGATGTCAGAAAGGGGAAATAATGAAGGAGCTTCTGAAATGGTGGCGGCACTTGGGAAGTTATTGCGCATCTCGTTAAGCAAGGGAAATGATTTTATTTCTCTTCGCCAAGAGTTAGCACATGCCGAGAGCTATCTAACCATTCAACAAATTCGATACAAAAACCAATTTCAGTACTCAATTGAAGTGGATGATACGGTTCTGGATTGTCTGACAGTTAAAATCATTCTTCAGCCGTTTCTTGAAAATGCATTGTATCATGGCATTGAACGAATGATTGATGAAGGACATATTGCCATTAAAGTGTTCGATAAACAAGACAAAATTTTGATCCAAATCATAGATGATGGCATCGGAATCTTACCAGAGACACTTAAAGAAATAGAAGCTTGGAAAAATAGCGGAAAAATTGGTATCGGTATACGCAATGTTCACCAAAGAATCCAAATTTATTTTGGAAAGGACTTTGGAGTAGAAGTTAAAAGTGAAATGGACGAAGGCACAACGATTAGTGTTTGGTTGCCAAAAATCGTTCGAGAAGAAGAACAAAGAGAGGAATAGCCAAGAAAGAAAAAACGGTTAGTTTTAACAGTAGTCAAGTTAGGAGGTCATAGTGCTTTTGCTTGTTTGTTTTTTGTGCAATTGACCAAATAAGCAAAAAAAAGCACATTAAACAATCTACTCATTCACTTAATACAGCAGAACCAATGGTAGGATGCATTGGTTCTGTTTTTTTGTGAAAATTAAAAAAATGAGTTATCGTATTATTTTGAACAGGAAAAGTATGAAATCACATAGGCGATGAGTTAAAAAAATGGTAACGTTTACATATGAAGTAAATACATCTATTTGGAGGTTTGGAAATGAGTAAAGTTAAAAAGTTTTTGTTGGGGTCAGCTGCATTAGTAATGATGGGAACCTTGAGTGCCTGTGGAGATTCATCTACAGAAGGCAGTTCTTCAGGGGATGGAGATAAAATAGGAGTAGCGTTTTATAAATATGATGATACGTATATTTCTTCTGTTCGACAAGCATTAGAAGAAGCTTCAAAAGATAATAAAGATGTGGAATTATTGATGAACGATTCTAAAGGGGATCAAGCTACTCAAAATGATCAAATTGATGTTTTGATCCAAAAAGGCGTAAAAGTTTTACTAGTCAATGTTGTTGATACGGGAGCTGCTCAAACAGTTATTGATAAAGCTTCAGCAGCTGATATTCCAGTTATCTTCTTCAATCGTGAGCCAGACAGCGAAGTATTAACAGGTTACGATCAAGCACGTTTTGTCGGAACGAAGCCTGAAGAAGCTGGCGTTATTCAAGGTGAGATGGCCTCTGAGTTATGGAATTCAGAAAAAACCTTGGATAAAAACGGGGATGGTGTTTTAAATTACGTGATGTTAATGGGAGACGCTGATAATCCTGAAGCGATTGCTCGTACACAATTTTCGGTTTCTACTATTAAAGATTCTGGTATAGAAGTAAAAGAGATTGGTCAACAAGTAGCGAATTGGGATGCTGATAAAGCAAATACCGCTGTTTCGGCTTGGTTATCACGTGAAGGCGACAACATTGAAATGGTTTTAGCTAATAATGATTCAATGGCATCAGGAGCTATTGCTGCTTTACAATCCGGCGGCTATAACAATGATGAGGATAAATTTATTCCGGTTTTTGGTGTTGATGCAACTGATGAGGCAGTGGATTTGATTGCTAAGAATTATATGTCAGGTACCGTTAAGCAAGATGCTGTTGGAATGGCTGAAGCGATTTTTGCTTTAGGTGTAAATGCTGCACAAGGCAAAGATTATATTGAAGATACAGATTATGAATACGATGATACAGGCATTTCAATTCGTATTCCTTATCAAGCTTACTCTGGTGAGTAATCGGTTCTTTGTGATTTAATTTCTTTATACTCAAAAAAAACCATTATTTATAATCTGCAAATGGCGGAGTGTATTAAAAACTGGATAAGAATTGATAGAGATTCTCAGCTATCGATTCTTATTCTTTTAACAGAAAAAAGTTTGATTAAAGGCGGTGATTTCTATGGCAGCATCCAATTATATTCTAGAAATGCGAGATATTGACAAGGTTTTTCCAGGAGTGAAGGCGTTGGACAAAGCTCAGTTAAAATTAAGACCTGGAACCATCCATGCTTTAATGGGAGAAAATGGGGCGGGCAAGTCAACTTTAATGAAGTGCCTCTTTGGTATTTATATTGAAGATGCAGGAGAAATTTTAATTGACGGTATTCCGACAAAATTCACGAACCCAAAAGATGCATTGGAACACGGAGTCTCAATGGTCCATCAAGAATTAAATCAAGTGATGCGCAGAAGCATTATGGAAAATATTTGGCTGGGACGATTTCCAATGAAAGGTTTTTTGGTTGATGAAAAAAAAATGTATGAAGATACCAAAAAAATATTTAAAGAATTAGAAATTGATATTAATCCTAGGAAAGAAATCGGGACATTGTCAGTATCTCAACGACAAATGGTAGAAATCGCTAAAGCGGTTAGTTATGGCGCGAAAATTTTAGTATTGGATGAACCGACTTCGTCTCTTTCTGAAAAAGAAGTGAATCATTTGTTCCGAATCATCAATCAATTAAAAGCAGAAGGCTGTGCGGTAGTTTATATCTCTCACAAAATGGAAGAGATTTTACGAATTTCTGATGAAGTTACTATTATGCGTGACGGACAATGGATCAGCACAACACCTTCAAAAGAATTAACTATGGGAAAAATTATTAATCTGATGGTTGGGCGTGAATTAAACGATCGTTTCCCACCTAAAACAAATGTACCAGGGGAAGTTGTTATGGAGGTAAAGAACTTAACGGCTATGTATCAGCCTTCCATTCAAGACGTCTCATTTACTTTGCGAAAAGGAGAAGTGCTGGGAATTGCTGGTCTAGTTGGCTCAAGAAGAACGGAATTACTCGAAAATATTTTTGGAGTAGCTCGACATGATAAAGGTGAAATTAATCTGAATGGTGAAATCATCCATAACAATCATTCACGTGATGCAATCAATAATGGCTTTGCATTTGTCACAGAAGAACGGAGAGCTACCGGTATCTTTGGTGGGTTAAGTATCACATTTAATGCGGTGATCGCTAATTTAAATCAGTATACGAAGTATGGTATGGTCAATGAAAAAATGATGGCTAAAGATACAGAACAAGTGATTAAAAGTATGAATGTTAAAACACCAAGTGCTAAAACACATATTGGAAGTTTATCAGGTGGGAATCAACAAAAAGTCATTATTGGAAGATGGTTACTAACAGATGCAGATATCTACTTATTAGATGAGCCCACACGTGGAATTGACGTAGGAGCCAAATATGAAATTTATCAATTGGTTTTAGAATTGGCTAATCGAGGCAAATCAGTTATTGTTGTTTCTAGTGAAATGGCTGAATTGATTGGGATTAGTGACCGAATGCTCGTGATGTCAAATGGACAAGTAGCAGGAATAGATGAAACAAAAAATATGACCCAAGAAGAGATTTTAAGATTATCAGCGAAATTTATTTAAATCGTTTAACAAGAAAATTCGCTTAACTTTCAAGATCTTTATAAGAAAGGTGCAACTATGGAAAACACTCAAAAGAAAATGAA
Organism: Carnobacterium sp.; assembly: GCF_040274425.1. NCBI lineage: Bacteria > Bacillati > Bacillota > Bacilli > Lactobacillales > Carnobacteriaceae > Carnobacterium > Carnobacterium sp. The sequence continues at coordinate 2,924 of NZ_JBEMBC010000060.1, read as the reverse complement.
ACTAAATGATTTTTTACTAAATTATTCTTTGTACATGGTATTAGGAGCTTTGATGTTAGTGGTTATCATCATGGAGCCTTCCTTTATTTCATTGCAAAATATTACAAATATATTAGGTCAAGCTTCTACGCGAATTATTATGGCGTTAGGTGCAGCTGGTTTAATTATTTTAAAAGGAACTGACTTGTCAGCTGGTCGAATCCTAGGTCTTTGTGCAGTAGTCGCTTCTTCGCTGGCGCAAAGTACCACATATGCATCAAGAATGTACCCTAATCTACCAGCGCTTCCTCTTATTGTGCCCTTATTAGCGGCTATTGCAGTAGGGATGACATTTGGTGCTATTAATGGTTTTGGTGTAGCAAAATTAAAAGTGCATGCGTTTATTATTACTTTAGGAACTCAATTGATTGCGTACGGTCTCTCATGTATTTACATCGATCGTCCACCTAATGGTGCACAACCCATTGGCTCACTGGATGTTCGTTACACTAATTTAGTTCGTAACACCGTTGATATCGGACCAGTTAAATTACCATATGTTATTTTCTATGCTGCCATTATCTCTGTTATCATGTGGTTTGTTTGGAACAAGACTAAATTAGGCAAAAATATGTACGCTATTGGTGGAAACACAGAAGCGGCTGAGGTTTCAGGTGTAAATATCGTTAAAAACATAATGATTATTTTCATTATTTCAGGTGTGCTATATGGGGTTGCTGGTTTCTTAGAAGCTGCCCGTATTGGTTCTACAACGAGTAATACGGGATTGAACTATGACCTAGATGCTATTTCAGCTAGTGTCATCGGCGGAGTCTCTTTCTCAGGAGGAGTCGGAACGATCCCCGGTGTCATCATGGGAGCTGTTATCTTACAATTTATCAACTATGGTTTAACCTTCGTTGGGGTCAGTCCTTATCTTCAATACATTATCAAAGGGTTGATCATTATTTTAGCTGTTTCTATTGACGTTCGTAAATACATTGTTAAAAAATAAGAAGCAAAGGAAATGAGAGTGGCTCAATATGGAAGAAATAGAACACGTTGACTTCACACAACCAGAAGAACAAACGAGAACAAAGCAAACGTTTGGAAAAGATTCGCTTTATGAAAAAATTGACGTTAGTGTTGAATCAATGAATAAGTTTATTTTTGGGATTGTTGTATCCTTGATCGTCGTCTTAGGATTTGCATTATTGAGTTAAGTTTGTTGATAAAAAATTCGCATTAGGAGAAAAAAACTCCACTACGAATTTTTTCTATCATACAGTCTTCTCAAAATCTTTTTTTGTTAAAGTTAAAAGTAAAACACGGACTATCCAAACATAAAGAGAGGGATACAATGCAAACAATCAAAAAAAATCAAAAACTTTCTCGAAGATTTAATTTTGGTTACTGTAACATCGGGAGCTGGAATCATACGGTTAAAGCATTGCCTTTAGGAATGTGGCATAATTTCGGTGATGTAGATTTATTCGAAAACAGCCGTAAAATGGTTCATCGTGCATTCGATTTAGGAATTACCCATTTTGACTTAGCTAATAACTACGGCCCTCCAGCGGGAAGTGCCGAAGAAAACTTTGGGCGTATTTTAAAGAAAGATTTGCTTCCTTACCGTGATGAATTGATTATTTCAAGCAAGGCCGGTTATGATATGTGGCCAGGCCCATACGGTGAATTTGGTTCTAAAAAATATTTGACTGCTAGTATTGACCAAAGTTTGAAGCGCCTTGGATTAGATTATGTTGATATCTTTTACTCTCATCGTCCAGATCCGGATACACCTTTTGAAGAAACAGCACATGCATTGGACTTAATGGTTCGCCAAGGTAAAGCTTTGTATATTGGAATCTCTAATTACTCTGCCGAACAAACAGCTGAAATGGCTGTTTCGTGGATTTTAAGAGATGGAAAAGTCACAAGCGTATTGATTGGAGCCAGCAAGGTAAGCCAAATTGAAGATAATGTCAAAGCATTAGATAACCTTGATTTTTCTCCTTCAGAATTAGTCAAAATTGAAAAGATTTTGAAACGTTAGACAATTGATTTTTTTGTTCCAGTTACCCTTTAAAAAAGGTGCTCAACTGATGTGCCCTCCAAAAGTTAGAGTTTTATATTAAGCAGCTAATTGGCTGGTGTGAATGCGGTATTGAACCGGGATCATGCCTGCTGATTTTTTGCTTTATGCGTTTTATCCCTACCCGTCCAGGTTGAGCGTAAAAACCTGCCTAAGATTGAAATCAACTTTAAATATGCCTTTTCGAATAGTTCTTTGGAAGGATCAATCAATAAAATCAAAGTTATTAAAGGAGTGGTTTATGGATATCGAAATTTCCAGAACTGTACCGTATTTTGCTAAGTTTTAGAGTGGAAAAAAGCGTGAGACCCATTGGTTTCACGCTTCTCAAATTAGATTTTAGTTTAACTTTTGGGGGTTGCTATATAAGGGCACTTTTTTTAGTGTCCATTCTACAGGGTCCATTTTATTACAACTGCGGTTCTTCTTTTTGTATTAAAAATCGTAGTCTTCATCTATCATTGATTCAGCATCGCCCATAAGATATCCTGCTCCAACTTGTGAGAAGAAGTCATGGTTCGATGTTTCAATTGAAATACCATTCATCACAATCGGGTTAACATCATCTAAGTCAGCATGATCATAATAAGCTGGGAAACCCATATTTTGTAATGATTTATTAGCGTTGTAACGGACAAATTTCTTAACATCTTCGGCTATACCTATTGGACTATAGATTTCTTCAGTGTAAGCTAGTTCATTTTCCATCAGATCTTCCAACAAGGGGTACATCCAATCTAGCAATTTCTTTTGTTCTTCTTCAGGCAATTCATTTTAATAGTTGCGTGTCATTCGTTTTTCTTGCTTTTAACGCATTTAATGCAGATACCCCTAAAAATTCACCTGCTTT
>NZ_JBEMBC010000059.1:0-16576 GCF_040274425.1 Carnobacterium sp. | reverse complement strand
GTCATGCCAACCGGGATAAAAGCAATCGATGGACCACTGACAGGCGGAGAAGGACAACGGGTCGGAATATTTGCGGGTATTGGAGTTGGGAAAAGTACCTTGTTGGGTATGATGGCCAGATACATTGAAGCAGACATTATTGTGATCGGACTAATCGGAGAGCGTGGAAGAGAAGTTCTTGAGTTTATCGAAAAAGATTTAGGCGAAGAAGGATACCGGAAATCGGTCGTTGTCTGTGCAACATCAGATATGCCGCCACTTGTGCGATTAAAAGGAGCTTCTGTAGCAACCACGATTGCTGAGTATTTTCGAGATCAGGGCAAAAAAGTGGTTTTGATGATGGACTCGGTTACGCGTGTAGCTATGGCCCAACGTGAAATCGGGTTAGCAACTGGTGAGCCACCAACAACTAAAGGGTATACACCTTCTGTATTTACGACATTGCCTAAGTTATTAGAACGAAGTGGGATGTCTGAAAACGGCTCAATAACTGCCTTTTATACCGTATTGGTTGAAGGGGATGACATGAATGAACCCATTGCCGATTCCGTCCGTGGTATCTTAGATGGACATATCGTGTTATCGCGAAAAATTGCTTCAGAGAACCATTATCCGGCGATCGATATTCAAAATAGTATCAGCCGTTTGATGAAAGATATTACAACTGATAAACATTCGACAACAGCTGGGAAATTAAAAGAAAATATGTCTGTGTATTCAGATTCAAAAGATTTGATTGATGTAGGAGCTTATCGTAAGGGCAGCAACCCATTAGTTGATCGAGCGGTTCAGTTAAATACACCGATAAAAGACTTTTTAAAACAACGAGTGGATGAACGTTATGCATTTGATGAGGTTGTTGATCAATTAAAAACGCTCTTTGAAGTACAGCAGTTCGTCAATTAAAGTAACTTGGGGTGAATGACATAGCAAACTACAAATTTTCAATGGAAAAAGTTCTCGACTGGCGATCAGATACCGAGGAAGAGAAAAAAAAGAACTTAGGGCAAGTGCAACAGCACAAAGATCAACAAGAAAATATTTTGCAACGGTTGATAGGTGAAAATATTAAAATAAAAAATGACAGTTTATCAACTAATCGCATCGACGTATTGCGTCGTCAACATTTATATAAAAATATGATTGATGAGAAGATCATTCATCAAAAGAACCTTATTACTAAAGCTGAAAAAGAGGTAGAAGTGGCTCGTGTTGAGTTAATGGAAGCCCATAAAGATCGAAAAGTCATGGAAAAGTTAAAAGAAAAAGAATACATATTTTTGATGGAAAAAGAGAAACATGAAGAACAAAAACAATTAGATGAGATGGCTACCTTAAGTTTCGGGAAAACCTATTATTAATAGACCTATTCATAAGTAAATGGACTTATTACCCATTGAAAGGAGGTGAAAAAGAAATGAACCCAACTCCTGTTGTAACCATTAGTACTGGACCACAACAACTGTCTAATCAAAAGCAGGAAATATTACCTGAAGAATTCGAAACTCAACTTGCAGGGTACTTAAGTAAAGAGCAACCAAGCACGATACATAAAGAGGTTTCTAATTCCAAAGAGACGACTGAAAAAGAAAAAACAGATGAAGAAAGCACTGAAGAATCACCCGATGAAACACTTAATTTAGACACGCCTTTGCTTTACACGGGTCTGTATAACCCTAGGCAAGAGCTTCAACCAGCAGAAATGAATCAGAATGAGCCACCAAAAAATCAAGTGATCTCACCAATGAAAACTAGTGAGCTGACTTTTGACAGACAAGTGCATGGTGAAACTGAAAAAATGATTGCTCGTATTCAAGATGAAAATCTGGTAATGAATAGGCACCAAAATCTTCTGGAAGAATCTAATATGGAATCTATAACGAAAGAAGTTATTGAACCACAAGTGATTTTAAAAGACCAAATGGTAATGAGTGAAGAACTAGTACAAACAGAAAAAATTCCTGTTTCTAAACCAACTATAGCTATTGAATCCGTTAATAAAGCAAATGAAAAAGATGTTACTAACATTTTAATGGAAGAATCTAGTTTGGTTGAAACAGAGTCCGTTCAAATTTCTGTAAAAAAAGAAACTGTAATGGCTGATACTATTTTATCAACTGGTCGTTTTTTGACTTCGGAGTGGAAAAATGGACGAATCGTTAACCAACCCATTACTGAATCGGATAATTTAACGGTAAATTCACTAAATGAATTGCCAACACAGACAACTGAAACACCAAATGATAGTGTTCAACAATTAGAAGCAGATGGTAATGGAAGTAAGTCAACAGTATTAACTGAAACTCTTTCAACCGAAAGGGTTCTGAAAGACATAGATTCTCGTTCTAAAAAAGCAGAAAGTTATGATGCATTAACTAAAGTCACTGAAGTTGATACGCAAGGACAACCTGTTCAACAGCAACAAATCGTTGAAGCAATCTCTATCAAACAATCGAGTGTGGTAGAACCTGTAAGACAAGCAGGAATTCAGCAGGTAAGTGAAGTGATCATGCAACAAGCTGAAACAGTTTTAAGTGGCAAACAATCCATTGCACATGTGACATTAACACCTGAACGGATGGGTGAGGTCAAGATTACCGTAGAGTTGAAGGATAATGTATTGATAACAAAAATTGTTGTGGATACTATGGAGACCAAAGATTTATTAGCGAACGGCATGCACCAACTAACGGATAAGTTAGATCGCCAAAATATTCGACTAGGTGACCTAACCATTCAATTACAAGAACATGCTTCATCCGATTTTAATTCCCAAGAAAGACAGGGAGAAGAGAAGAAGAATATCTTTGGAAAACAAATGAATTTTACAGCTACTGAAAATGAGACATTAACATCTGAGGAAACAATAAAAAGTGACACAAAAAGACTCAGCATATTAGTGTGAGAGGAAGAAAAGAATGGACTTTCCAACAGACTTCATGATGGGATCAATCAATAATGTCTCATCAACTGAAAAGAAAAATAACGAACTTGCAACAGAAGACTTTTTACAAATTATGGCAGCCTCAATAAAAATGCCTTCTATGCCGGGTGAAAGTGGAAGCAGTGGTGGCGGTGGAGAAACCGATTATCTTGCTCAATTGGCACAATTCAATACATTGGATCAATTGACAACTGTTTCAGAAACGCTGAATTTGAATGTCTTAATGACGCAACAACAACAAGCTTTGAGTCTTCTAAATAAAGAAGTCAAAGTAGCAGGTGCAGAATCAGGTTTTATCAGTGGAACTGTTGATAAAGTTAAATTTGATCAAGGTTACGCGACGATCCAAGTTGGTGGAAAAGATTACGCATTAAACGCTATTTTAGAAGTTGGTGATCAGACTTAATGTCTTTTCGCGTTGAAGGTACACTAAATCAAACAATAGAAAAAAGGTCCAACCCAATCAATCAAAAAATTGATCGAACATTCCAATCTTTCTTTAAGGAATCGTTGCAGACACAAACAACTTCTACAGAAATGAAAATTTCGAATCATGCTCAAAAACGTATGGAAGAACGAGGCATACAATTAAACCAATCTGACTTAACAACTATTGAAGGTGCAGTAGAAGAGCTGAATCAAAAAGGGTCAAAGAATTCATTGATCGTATATAAAGATATGGCGTTAATTGCAAGCATCAATAATCGAACCATTATTACAGCTATGAATGCTAGTGAAATGGAAACCATCACCAATATTGACAGTGTGAAAAAAATCAACGGATAAAACAGCTGGACTTAAAAAGAAGCTGGTATCCCATGGACCGACTGAAGTGGGATAACCGAACGGAGGAAAAGAAATGTTAAAATCATTATACTCAGGTGTTACCGGAATGAAAAATATTCAAACGAAAATGGACGTTATCTCAAATAATATTGCCAATGTAAATACAACAGCTTTTAAAACAGGAAGAGTGCGTTTCGAAGATATGTTAAGCCAAACAAATGCATCCGCACAAGCAGGAATCAATGCTCAACAAGTTGGGTTAGGAGTCCAAGTAGGATCAATTGATACAGTTATGACAGGCGGGTCTTTGCAATCTACCGGTAGATCACTAGACTTTGGGATTGAAAATGGAGACAGCTCATTTTTCACAGTCACAGATGGCACAAATACTTTTTATACTAGAGATGGTGGCTTGTATGCTGACCCCAATGGTAATTTAGTTACCAGTAGCGGACTTCAAGTTCAAGGGTATTCAGATGGAGCTCCAGCTGCAAATGATGCGAATTTTGTACCAGGTAGCTTAGGAACAACAATGGAGCCTATCAACATTCCTCAAACGATTCCAAATCCTGATGGAGGAGATGCACTTGAACTACAAAGTTACAGCATAGATAATGATGGATTTATTGTAGGATCATACAGTGGTGGGAAATCAATGGTCTTAGGACGTGTGGGATTAACTTCTTTCTCTAACCCTGATGGATTACAAAAAAACGGCGGAAACCTGTACTCAGCCTCTGCTAACTCAGGAGACCCAGTAGCGGGAAATCCTGGAGATGCTGGATATGGAAGTGTTCGTTCTGGTTTCTTGGAAATGTCTAACGTGGATTTAGCGAATGAGTTTACTGAAATGATCGTAACCAGCAGATCTTACCAAGCGAACTCAAGAAGTATCACAACGTCAGATACGATGTTAGAAGAATTGATCAATCTGAAAAGATAATTAATGTATGAGTAGGAAGGTTTTTTGGAGAAACCAAAAAACCTTCTATCTTGTTAAAGAAATCAAAAGCAGAATGGAGTTTAAGTATGATCGCTTTAACAGCTGTTTCAGGAAAAGAATTTTATTTAAATTGTGATTTGATTTATCGAGTAGACCATTCTTTTGACACTATTATTACCTTAACAGACGGTAAAACGGTAAGGGTTACCGAATCAGAAAAGGAAATAGTAGAAAAAGTCATTCAATATAAAAGAAGAATATATAATGGTTTATCAGAAGGAGAATTATGAAAAAAAATATTGTACCAATAGTTGGTCTAGTTTTAGGCTTCGGGTTTATTATTTGGTCGATTACTTCTAGTGGTGATATTGCCAGTTTTGTTGATGTACCTTCTTTAGTAATTACGCTGGGTGGTTCATTTAGTGCAATATTGATTAGTTTCCCATTAAAATCAATCAAGACGTTGCCTTCTATTTTGAAAACATTGTTACTTAACCCAAACCCTGACTATGCTAATTTGATTGAAACATTCTCATCGTTGTCTAGAAAAGCAAGAAGTCAAGGGATTTTGGCTATTGAAGAAGACATTGGATTACAAGACAACGAATTGATGATTAACGGTTTGCAAATGGTTGTAGATGGATTAGAACCAGAAACTATTAGAGACATTATGGAAATTACAACTGAAAATATTGAAAAAAGACACAGTGTTGGACAGGATATCTTTTTAAAATGGGGAGAAATGGCTCCAGCTTATGGGATGATTGGAACATTGATTGGTTTAGTTATCATGTTGGGTGAATTAAATGACCCTAGTACGATTGGAGTTGGAATGGCTACAGCTTTGATTACGACTTTCTACGGAAGTTTTTTAGCTAACTTAGTGTTTATCCCAATTGCAAGTAATTTACAAATGCAAACAATTGAAGAAATGAAAAGCTGTGAAATGATTATTGAAGGAGTTTTATCTTTACAAGCTGGAGAAAATCCACGTGTAATTGAACAAAAATTAAAAGGTTATCTGCCTTTTGAAAATAAAGAAGAAGCCATGAAAGCAACTGCAAAACTTCAACAAGAGGAACAAAATTATGGCTAGAAGACGAAAGAAAAAAGAATCCAACAACAATTCAGGTGGATCCGGATGGATGACAACTTTCTCAGATCTGATGTCATTATTGCTGACATTTTTCATACTGCTTTACTCTATGTCAAGCGTGAGTGCAGAGAAATTTAATGAGGCTTCTAATTCTATGCAATTAGCATTTGGAGGAGGAGATTCTTTACTTGAAGAAAGTGCGGTCGTAGATTCTGCTACAGAATCAAGTGAAGAGGCAGTTGATCCAGAATTGCTCAAAATGTATAACGAAGTCGTGCAATTTTTGGAAACAAAAAATATAACATCTCAAGCAAGTGTTGAATACGATCAAGATGGAATTTACGTAAATATTCAAGAATCCATTTTATTTGGAAGCGGAAGTGCTATTATAGCTGATTCTGGAAAGAATACGTTAAATAATTTAGGTGAGTTGATTCAACAATTCGACAATGAGGTCGTGATAGAAGGGTATACGGATAATGTTCCAATGCATAATGCTAATTTCAGTAGCAACTGGGAATTATCTACAAGTAGAGCTTTATCGGTCCTACGTTATTTAAGTGAAGAAAGAAAAGTCGATCCAACTCGGCTATCAGCCAAAGGTTATGGAGAATATCATCCAACGGTTCCAAATGATTCAGAAGAAAATAAAGCGAAAAATAGAAGAGTAAACATTGTAATTGTTTATGATCAACAGGAGGAGTAAGACAGATGAAAACTGAAGAAGCTAAGGCGGCTAAAGGGAAGAACAAAATAATTGTGAGTGTTATTGTTCTAGTTGCAATTTTGATAGGAGCAGTCGTCAGTTTTGGTTTTACTTCAGGTAAGGCACAGGATATGATAGCAAATTTTTCGAAAGAAGAAGTAATTGAAACAACGGTTCCTTTAGAAGAATTTTTAATTAATTTAGATTCTGGTGAATCAGCTAAAAGAAATTTTTTGAAAATTGAAATCTCTTTATACAGCACAAAAGAAGGTGCTGAAGAATTATTGAATGCGAATGTAGCTGAACTTCGCGATACAGTTATTTCTGTTTTACGTAAGAAAACCGTAGATACTATTTTTATAGAGGAAGAAGCTAGTAACTTGGTAATAAAAAAAGAATTAATGGAAGCCATCAATCAAAAGTTGGAGACAGATGTAGTTAATGATATTTATATCACGAATATTGTTACCCAATAAGAAGAAAGAGGGAGGAATAGAAAGTTGGAACTTGGACTAAGTTATGTGTTGAAAAGTGTTGTGGCTCTAATTGTAATCATACTTGCAGCGAATTACGGATTGAAATATTTAAATACGTTTATGACGAAAAAAAATCAAGTGATCAAAGTGATTGAGAGAACTCCAATCAGCAAGAGTTCAGCCCTTAGCATTGTAGAAATTGCGGACACGTACTACTTAATGAGTTTTACAGATACGCGCAATGAAATATTAAGAGAACTGACTGCAGAAGAAAAGGAAAAAATTACAGCAAGTATAGATGAAACAACACTAGTTTCTCCGATGAAGTCTAAAAAACAACAATCGGGGGAAAAAGCCGTTCACACTTTTAAATCACTGCAGTCTCAGTACCAATCTTTCTATGAAAAGAGGAAATAAAGTTGCAAAAGAAAAAATTTTTAATTTTAACCTTTACCCTCTTTTTAATGAGTAGTTTACTCTTTCCGCAAGTCGTTACGGCTGCAGAACTAACAGATGGGTTAAGCGGATTGTCAGAGGCTCTAGGAAGTGAAACAGGAGAAACCTCTCAAGTTGTGCAACTGTTTCTTTTAACAACAGCCCTTAGTCTAGCTCCGACATTTTTAGTATTGACAACTTGTTTTACACGTATCATTGTTGTACTTTCATTTGTCAGAAGCTCGCTAGGAACGCAACAAAACCCGCCTAATTTGGTGTTAATGGGAATCGCCTTGTTTTTATCTTTGTTTATTATGCAGCCTGTTTATACTGATGTTATGAATGAAGCGATTACGCCCTACATAAATGAAGAAATATCTGGACAAGCAGCATTTGAATCAGCGGAGTTGCCCATAAAAGAGTTTATGTACAAGCAAACAAGAGATGAAGACTTTCAATTATTCTTAGATATATCTGAGACTGAAAAACCAGCAGATGTGAATGATCTTCCTTTAACAGTAGCTATTCCAGCATTTATTATTAGTGAATTACGGACGGCATTCAGTATTGGCTTTTTAATTTTTATACCGTTTTTAGTGATTGATATTGTAGTGGCCAGTATATTAATGTCGATGGGGATGTTTATGTTGTCTCCGGTCATGATTTCTTTGCCATTTAAGTTATTATTATTTGTTTTAGTTGATGGATGGTACTTGGTGGTTGAATCGTTAGTCACAGGATTTCAGTAGAGGTGTAAAAAATGACAACAGTAAAAGTTTTAGACATTATAAGAGAAGCCTTTATGGTTATGATAACTGTAGCTGGACCGACATTGATCATTGCGTTAGTCATAGGGTTGATTATTAGTATCATACAAGCAACAACACAACTTCAAGAGCAAACATTAAGTTTTGTACCTAAAATCTTAGCTGTGATTGTCTCGTTAATTGTTTTTGGAAATTTTATGCTAAATAGTCTGGTTGGATTTACGCAAAAGATTTTTGAAATGATTGCGGCACTTTGAGAGGATAAACATGACTATACAACTGCAAACGATCATCTTAATATTTATACGGATAACTTCTTTTATAGTAGTGAGCCCGGGGTTCTCCATTAAAGGTCTGCCAAGTGTAGCTAAAATTGCCTTATCTATGGGAATCACGCTTGCAGCTTATTCAGCAGTACCCGTGATGGAGCAAGAAGCAGGAACATTTTTGTTCGCTATACTGATCTTAAAGGAAGTACTACTTGGAATAGCCATTGGATTTATTACAAAACTCTTTTTTTCTGCGGTTGAGATTGCAGGGAATTTTGTGGATTTTCAAGTTGGATTTTCAATGGGAGCTGTTTATGATCCGAGTATGGGGATAAACGTTTCCTATTATGGGAAAATTTACTATTGGTTATCTATGTGTGTGTTTTATTTAACTAATCTACATCATGTCGTAATCAAAAGCTTGGTTCAATCGTTTCAATCTATCCCAGTATCCAGTACAAATTTAGGCGATTTTGGCGTTGAAGGAATGATGAAGTTATTAGGAATTATCTTTGAGTTGGCATTTAACTTATCCGCACCAATGGTAATTGTAGCTTTATTGACTGAAGTTATCTTAGGATTGATTTCACGTTCAGTTCCTCAAATCAACGTTTTGATCTTAGGGATGCCTTTGAAAATCGTGGCAAGTTTTGTGATCATGCTGATTTTACTCCCAACTTTAATTGAAAACATTCATAAAATATTGCCGTTAATGGTTAAATACATGAATGAATTTATTCAGTCGTTTTAAAAAATGATTTTAATGATTTAAAAGGAATTTTTGGAGGAATAGAGGGTGCTTGTAGCTATGTATTAGATTCAATGCGAATTACAGAGCGTTAACGCTTCAGCGATTACGCTTTGTTTGAGGCTTGAAAGCCAGAAAGACTATGGCTTTCGGCGGTCTCATGGCTCTCCACAAGCAAACCCGTTCATTCCGGAAGAAATCCTGGATAATTAATTGAAATAATTTAAAAACACAAAAAATGTGAGGTGAAAGTGAATGGCGGAAAAAGATGGAAAAACCGAAAAAGCCAGTCCCAAGAAATTACGGGACACTAGAAAAAAAGGCGAAATTCCTAAAAGTCCAGATTTAACGTCCGCTGTTACTTTTATCGTATTCATCCTCACTGCAACTTTTTTAGGAAATTACATATTGAAATACAGTTTACTTTATTTACAGAATTACTTATCGGCAGGATTTACAGTAAATGGCTTAGAAAATAATCTAGCCGATATTGGTATGAAATCGATTGTGTTTGTTTTAATGTTAGCTGGTCCATTTTTAGCCATTGCATTTGTAGCAGCATTTGTATCAAGTATTGCCCAGACCGGATTTTTGTTTTCTGCAGAGCCAATTAAGTTTAAACTAAGCAAGATAAATCCGATTAGTGGGTTTAAGAACATGTTCAGTAAAAAAACTTTGTTTACGATGGTCAAAAATGTTGCCAAACTAACCTTGGTCTTTTGGATGGCGTATAAGACACTTGAAACTTCCGTATACTTGATTCTTAATTCCAGCAATGTGGGAACGGAAAAGTTGTTTTTCTTAATGTCCGATCTTGTAATGGAGCTGGGAACCCAATTGGGTGTACTTCTGCTTATATTAGGTTTGATTGATTACATCTATCAAGTTTATGACTATCGGAAAAACTTGAAGATGTCTAAACAAGATTTAAAAGATGAATACAAGGAATCTGAAGGTGATCCACAAATCAAGTCTCAAAGGAGACAGCGGTACCGTCAGTTGTCAAAAGGAGCATTACAAGATGTGGAAACTGCAACAGCCATTATAACGAACCCAACGCATCTAGCTATTGCCATTCGATATGAAAAAGGGAAAGATGAAGTACCGATCATTGTGGCTAAAGGGGCAGATTATCAAGCTGCCAAAATCAGAGAACGGGCGAAGGCTTTTGACATTCCGATTATTGAAAATAAACCAGTCGCTAGAGCGATGTATAAAACGGTCGAGATCGGCCAGCCAGTGCCAATTGATCTTTACCAAGCCATTGCTGAAATACTAGCATTGGTTTACCAAATGGAAGAAATAAACAAACATAAGATTTAACGCTTTTTAAGATAAGGAGTTCAAAAACATGTCTACTGCTTTTTGGGGAAAAATTGAAAAACTAACTAGTTCTATGGATGTTATTGTTGCATTTTTTGTAATGATGATTCTAGGAATGATCATTATTCCATTACCAGCTGGATTACTCGATTTTATGCTGATCATCAACATAGCATTGTCGATTACAATACTACTGCTGACTCTGTTTACAAAAAACGTGTTAGAATTCTCAACTTTTCCGACATTATTATTGATTACGACCATGTTTCGTTTAGCACTGAATATCTCTTCTACGCGGTTAATTTTAACTGAAGGAGAAGCAGGAGCCGTAATTGAAACCTTTGCTAACGTTGTAACAGGAAGTAATTTCATTGTTGGAGCGGTAATCTTTATTATTATCGTTATTATTCAAATGATGGTTGTAACCAATGGAGCAAGTCGTGTTTCTGAAGTGTCAGCGCGGTTTACGCTGGATGCTATGCCAGGTAAACAAATGGCAATTGACGCAGATTTGAATTCCGGACTGATCAATGAAGACACAGCTAAAAAAAGACGTTCAGACCTTGAAAGAGAAACCCAGTTTTTCGGAGCAATGGATGGAGCGAGTAAATTCGTTAAAGGTGATGCTATCGCAGGATTAATCATCACCGTAATTAACTTAATTGGTGGAATCGCCATTCATTCCTTACAAAATGATATGGAAATCATGGAAGCTTTGACAACATTTGGTAAGTTAACCATTGGGGACGGATTAGTTAGTCAAATTCCATCATTACTGATTTCGGTAGCTTCTGGGATCTTAGTAACACGCTCTGGAAGTATTAAAGGTTTTGGTAGTTCCATTGGTGAAGAATTATTCAACTCACCAAAAGTAATGATGATGCTATCAGCGATTTTGCTGTTATTTGCTGTTATGCCAGGATTTCCAACTATTCCATTTTTACTATTGGGATTAGTAGCCGGAGCGGCTGGATACTTATTGATGGAAAATGAAAAATCAAAGAAATCAAACCAACAAGCCAAAGAAATCCGGTCGAAAGCTGCCCAGCGGACAACCCAAGAAAAAAGTACTGATGAATCAGTGGCTTCCTTCCAAGTGGATCCCATATCCATTGAAATTGGATATGGTTTGATTCCAATTGCGGATGAAAATCAAGACAACAACTTGATGAGCCATATCACAACCATTCGCAAACAAAGTGCTCATGAATTAGGTATCTTATTGAGCCCCATTCGAATCAGAGATAATTTACAATTGAAAGCCAATGATTATGTAATCAAAATCAAAGGAAACGTCGTGGCTCGTGGAGAATTGTACTTAGATAAATACATGATCGTGGATCCTGGTGAAACAGAATTTGACTTTGATGGCATTCCAACTAAAGAACCTGCTTTTGGATTGGATGCTATGTGGGTAAATGAAGGTGACCGGGAAACGGCTGATTTAAGAGGGTATACAGTAGTAGATCCGATAACCGTTTTAGTTACTCATTTGAAAGAGACGATTTACAAGTCAAGTTACGAATTATTAGGCAGACAAGAAGTGAAACAACTGCTCGAAGGAATCAAAGATAAGTATGGCGTAGTCATTGATGAACTGATCCCGGACATTCTTCGTTTAGGTGAAGTTCAAAAAGTCTTGCAAAACTTATTGAAAGAAAGTATTCCAATCAATGATCTAGTCACTATTTTAGAAACCTTAGCGGATTATGGAAACACAACCAAAGATATTGAAATGCTGACTGAATATGTACGTCAATCCCTAAAACGGACAGTGGTTAAACCTTACTTAGACGAACAAAATGTTCTTCAAGTAGTTACCATAATGCCCGACACGGAAGAAATGATCACACGAAGCATTCAAAAATCTTCTGCTGGATCCATACCAATCTTGCAGCCGGAAACAGTTACGAAGATTTTTGATAGTATCACATCCATTCATAACCAATTATCAGCTAGAGGGATTCCACATGTTTTATTGGCTTCACCAAAAGTAAGACCAGCTATGAAAAATCTGATCTCGTATAATTTTCCTGATTTAACGGTGGTGTCATTAAATGAAGTGCCAAATGATATACCGATTGAAACAGTTGGCATGATCGAAGGATAAACGTAAATAGAGAGGTAAGCAGAGTGAAGGAAGAACGAGAATGATATAGGTTGTTTTCGTTCCAATTCATTCTGTTTCTAAGGTGGAGGGGTATAAATGTATTATGAAAATGATAGGGAAAAGGAAATCATTAAATACCTTCCCCTAGTAGAAAAAATTGTTAATCGAATGGATGTTAAGCGAAGTGAGTATGACCGAGATGATCTATATAATATTGGGGTTATTGGTCTTATGGATGCGCTGGAAAAATTCGATAAATCGAAAAAAGTTCCTTTTGAGGGATATGCGTATATTAGAATAAAAGGTTCCATCATTGATGAAATCAGAAAAACAGCTCCTGTATCTCGAACCAGAATGGGAAAGTTGAATGACTATTACCGTGCTAAAGAAAAGCTGGAAGCAACACTCATGCGTACACCTACTGAAAAAGAAATTTGTGAAGAATTGAAAATCAATGAAAAAGCTTTAACAAAAATTCACGAGACAGTACATAACCTTGCATCTGTATCGTTGGAAAAAGTCATGTTTAGTGATGACGGCAATTCGATTGAATTGATAGATTTCTTAGAAGACAAACATGAAACAGGCTCTGAAGACACTTTGTTAGACAAAGAACGCCAGCAGCTGCTAACCAAAAATGTCAGCAAATTAAATAAGAGAGAACAAACTATTTTAAACTTGTATTATGTTGAAGAGTTGTCACTGAAAGAAATTGCGTATATCTTTGACATTTCGGTTCCTAGGGTTTCACAAATACATGGCAAAATGATTTTGAAATTAAAAGAATCGATGAGGAGAGAATACGATGATTAGAAGTTTAACAACACTCAACAATAATTTTAATATTTTACAAAAAAAACAAGAAAATATTAGTGCAAATGTAGCCAACATCAATACCTCAGGGTACAAATCGCAAGAAATTATTCAAAGTACACGTGCATCAGAAGTGATGTCCAACCATTTAGATGGCCCATTTTTAAATCAACAGCAAGATATCGGTGACTTTACATTTGGCAATCAGATTGATGAAATCGTTCAAAATTTTAGTCAAGGCGGATTAAAAGCTACTGCTTCTGCAACAGATGTAGCGATCCAAGGAGACGGATTTTTCACAGTTGAAGCGCCAAATGGAGAAAACTATTATACACGTAACGGAAACTTTGCAGTTAATGATACAGGAGAATTAGTTACTCAAGAAGGATACCGTGTCCTTGGTGTAGATGCTAATGGACAAACTTCTCCTATCCAAGCGAATGGGACAGACTTTTCAATTGACAACAGAGGAAACATATCAGGCTCTGGTTTGAGTTTGATGATCACTGAGTTCGATGATACGGCTGGGTTGACAAGAGCTGGAGATACGCTGTTTGCTGGACAAGGTGGTACGGTACTAATTGGTGGAACAGTTATGCAGCAGAATTATCTGGAAACATCCAATGTACAAACAGTCGATGAAATCACGAACTTGATGCAAGTTTCAAGAGAATTTGAAGCCAATCAAAAAGCTCTTAGTGCTGCAGATGAAACATTAAGAAAAGCAGTCAATGAAGTTGGGAAAGTATAGGAGATGAAGAAATGAGTATACCTTTAAGCATCAGTAAAAGCGGCATGAATGCGATCCAAAACCAAATGGATGCTGTATCACATGATATTGCTAACATTAATACAACAGGGTACAAATCTAAAAATATCAGTTTTAACGAGTTACTGTTGAATGATATGAACGGTGAAGCAGATTACTTATCGGATACGGTTCAAGATTCAGGAATTGCAAGTGGATCAAAAAGTGGTGTAACATCTACGAATTTTGGCCAAGGATCACTAATTTCTGATTCAAATGATTACCACTTAGCGATTGCTGGAGAAGGTTTCTTTGGAGTTATTGGAGAAAATGGTGAGCGCTATCTAACGCGTGATGGAGCCTTCCATGTAAATGGGGATAAATCGATCACAAATGATAACGGCGATACATTAGAGATTCAAACAACTATACCAACCAATCAATGGCCTGAAGGAGACGTATCCATTGCTGAAAACGGCGAAGTAACGATTCACTCAGAAAATGGTAGTACATTGGTTGGAACGATTCCTTTATTCCATCCAACGCAAACAAATGCTCTGGAGCCTGTGGGAGAAAATAAATTCAGCTATGATGGAGCATTTGGAGCGGGAGATGGTTCGATTCAACAGAATTATTTAGAAGCATCAAATGTTGACTTAGCCTCTTCTATTACTGAAATGATGTTGGCACAACGGTCATACTCATTGAATCTTAAAGTTGCACAAGGAACAGATGAAATGGCTTCAGTCATTAACCAATTTAAACAATAGGATTTAGTTGAACAACAGGAAAAGATATCTATATCTTTAGGCACATACACTATCGGATTTGGGTTGACGCAAAACTAGCGTTAGGGAAGAATTTGAGGTAAAACAGGTGATGAATCATGATTAGAATGAAAAACGTCGTTAAAAATTACTCTAAAGGAGTAAAAGCTCTTCGAGGGGTCAATCTGACAATTGAAGATGGAGAATTTGTCTATTTGGTAGGGGCAAGCGGCTCTGGAAAATCAACGTTAGCAAAATTATTATATAGAGAAGAAAAAGTGACTAAAGGTCAGATCGAAGTCGGTGGTCAACTGTTATCTAAGATGAAAGAAAAAGATATTCCTAAACTTAGAAGACAGATTGGAATCGTTTTTCAAGATTTCAAATTATTGTTGGACCGTACCGTTTTTGAAAATATCGCGTATGCGTTAGAAGTGATCGGTACCGAACCAGATGCGATTGAACCGTTAGTGATGCAAGCATTGCGTTATGTTGAATTAGAAGACAAGGCGAATGATAAACCAACCGAACTATCTGGTGGGGAACAACAACGAGTATCAATCGCACGTGCAATCGTCAATTCACCTAAACTAATCATTGCAGATGAACCAACAGGTAATTTAGACCCAAAAACAGCTCTAGAGATCATGCGGTTGTTTTACCGTATCAATCAACAGGGAACGACTATTTTAATGGTTACCCATAATCGTGGAATAGTAGATAAATTTCGTAATCGCGTAATAGAGATTGAACAAGGAAAAATCGTTTGGGATGAAAAGAAAGATGAAGACGTGATTCAATACGATATTTCCCTTGGCGAATACATAGCTATTTAAACGAACAAGTTATTTTAATAAGAGATAGGTTCGGTCAAAAAAGATGCTAAAGGCATCTTTTTTTTTTGAAAATTAATTGAAAAGAAACTTTATTATTTGTTAAGTATTCTGAAAAAATACCGATATAGTAAAAGATAAAGAAATACGCAAAAAGGATTTTTCACAATAGGGGAAACTTTAACAATGAGAGGATGTATAGTCAAGTGCAAAATAGTATAAAAGAGAAAATGAAAAAAATAGAATTTAGAAGTCTCGATTTGAGTAAGCTTAAGAAAACGCTCAATTTTAAAAGCTTGAAAGCTAAAATTTTGGTGCCATTTGTGGTGGTTATAGGTTTGGTAATTATTATGGCTACAATAACGACGGTCAATATTATAAATACGAATAGCAATACAGAAGAAATGGTGGATGAAGAACTAGCATTATTGATTGCTGATGACCAATTGAGTTTAAGCATCTCCCAAAGAATAGCAGCAGCACGAGGATACATATTGTTTGGCGATGCCATGTATAAAAACTTATTTGATCAATATACGGAAAAAAGTAAAGAGTATCAAGAACAACTTTTAACTCTATCAGGATCAGAAGAAGTACAAAATGTTATCAATAAAACAAGCGATTGGGAAGAACAAGTAATAACGGATGTTTTTGGAAGATATGATAAGGGAGATGTTACTGGAGCTACTAGTTATCTTCATTCTTCAGTAGAACCGTATTCTAATGCTCTAATACAGGATTATGAAAAATTAACAACTTCACGAGTAGCATCTATCACTAATAAAGCAGACTCTGTAATTGATTTAGGAAAA
>NZ_JBEMBC010000058.1:0-16989 GCF_040274425.1 Carnobacterium sp. | reverse complement strand
ATGTTTTTCTTGTTCCATTAAAAAGCTGTATTCTTTTTCCTTTAACTTCTCCATGACTTTTCGATCTTTATGGGCTTCCATTAATTCAAGACGAGCATTTTCTACTTCTTTTTCAGCTTTAGCAACAACATTTTTTTGCTGAATGATCTTTTCATCAATCATAGTCTTATAAAGATGTTGACGTCTCAATACATCAATTCGTGTCGATGTTAAACTGTCATTTTTGATTTTAATATTTTCCCGTATCAACCGTTGTAAGGTATTTTCTTGTTGTTCTTTTTGTTGTTGAACATGTCCCAAATTCTTTTTTTTCTCTTCTTCAGTATCGGATCTCCAATCCAATACTTTTTCCATTGAAAATTGATAGTTTGCCACTTTCTTTGCTCCTTACTTTAATCGACTGAGACACTTGTCCTCATTACTTCTATATACTCCATTCAGTCCTCTAGAACATTTTCCAAAAAGCAGAACCGACAGCCTTTTATTCACGAAAAGACACTAAAATGAGCGTTGACGTAAAAGTGGAGCGAGATAATCAGTTCACTGTTACGTGAAGCAAGATTTTTGCCACACTTTTCAATTTGTTTCCTTTTTAATTGCCAAATTGCTGCACTTCAAAAAGAGTCTTCAATTGGTCCACTACTTCGTCAAAGGCATAGCGTTCATCCACCCGCTGTTTCAAAAAGTTCTTGATCGGTGTATTTAATTGAACGGCTCGATCGACCAGTGGATTGCTTCCTTTACGGTAAGCACCTACGTCAATCAAATCTTTTGAGTCGGCATATACAGCCATATTTTCTTTTACCTTACCAGCTGTTGCTGAATGACTTTCGGCTGTGATGTCTTTCATTAACCGGCTGATGCTGTTTTGAATATCAATAGCGGGGTAATGGTTTTCCGAAGCAATCTTCCGTGACAACACGATGTGTCCATCCAAGATCCCACGCACAGAATCGGCGATTGGTTCGTTCATATCGTCCCCTTCAACTAAAACAGTATAAAAGGCCGTTATCGAACCATTTTCCGACATCCCGCTTCGTTCTAACAACTTAGGTAATGTCGTGAAAACAGAAGGCGTATACCCTTTGGTCGTTGGTGGTTCGCCGGTTGCTAATCCGATCTCGCGTTGAGCCATCGCCACACGCGTTACAGAGTCCATCATCAACACGACTTTTTTACCTTGATCTCTAAAATATTCTGCAATAGTTGTAGCTACAGAAGCACCTTTTAGTCGTACAAGCGGCGGCATATCAGAAGTGGCACACACCACGACTGATTTTCGATACCCTTCTTCTCCTAAGTCTTTTTCGATAAATTCCAAGACTTCTCTGCCACGCTCACCGATCAAGCCAATCACGATCACATCGGCTTCAATGTAGCGAGCCATCATTCCAAGTAAAGTACTCTTTCCGACTCCACTACCCGCAAAAATCCCGACCCGTTGACCTTCTCCAACTGTTAAAGTGCCGTCGATTGCTTTGATTCCGGTCGGCATAACATCTTGGATTTTTTTTCGTTTAAATGGGTTTGGAGAACTTCGGTTTACATCATAGAACACGCCATCCACTTCTAGCGAGGTGTCCATTGGTCGGCCTAAACCATCCAACGTGTTCCCCAGCAATTTTTCACTGATTTCAACTTTTAGTGTTTTACCAGTTGGTTTAACCAAACAACCTGGTCCAATACCTTCTAATTCATCTAAGGGCATCAATAAAACCATTTCGTCTACAAATCCAACAACTTCACTCAAAGCTATTCTGCCAGATGACTTGATGTGGATCTCGCATACTTCTCCTACAAACGCATCTAAACCTTCTACTTTAATGATTAATCCCGTCACTTGACTGACTTTCCCCATTTTTAAGTAGTAGCTTTTTCTATTCAATTGGTTGTGGTAAGCATCAAAAGGGATATCAAACATCATCGTCACTCCGCATTCTTCATTTCCTCTATCATGGCATCTAATTGTTTTCTGACTTGCAAATCAATAATGGCATGGGCATTTTCAACAACGCAGCCATTTTTATCCAATGTATTGTCTGTCAGTACTGCAAAGCGAATATCTTGGTTTTCTTTTTCAAACTCTTTGACTTTTTCTTTCACGAGTTCCTTTTGTTCCGGCCTGACCATCAAGGTAATGAACTGGTCTTCTCGTTTTAAACGATGCAGCACAGGATTGATCAAATCCATCACTTGATCCGACGAAACATCAATGCTTTTATGCACAATGGTTTCAGCCATATGTCCAGCTAATTCTAAAAATTCATTTTTTTTCGCTTGGTAATAATTCTCCACGGTTTCTTTAGCTTCATCCAGCCTCTGTTGAATCGTATCTCTCATAACCTGGCTTTCTGTTTCAGCTTGTTTCATACCCGTTGTATAGCCGGTTGTGTAACCTGTTTCGTACCCTTGTTTCTGACCTTCTTCAAAGCCTGATTTTTCAGCTGCTTCTTTCAGTTGCTTTGCTTCTTTTTCCGCTTCTGAGAGAATTGCTTGTTTCTTTTGACGTGTCTCATCTAACAGGGCTCTGGCTTGAACCGCTTCAATGGGTTCTTCTTCGAGCTGATCTGTTTCATTTAAATAGTCTTCAGAAGGTTTTGCAGGTGCCATGTCTGTTTGGATAAAAGTTCGGTTCTCTTCGGTAAAGGATTGTCCTTGCTTAATGATCCTATGAGATAATGGCATCAGAATCGCCTCTTCTCAAATAGATCTCGCCTTTTTCATCTAAGCGACGAATCACGGTCACAATGCGTTGTTGAGCTTCTTCAACGGCAGATAAGCGAATAGGTCCCATGAATTGAAGATCTTCTTTAAGTGTGTCCACTGCACGAGTAGATAAGTTGGTGTAAATGAAGTTCTTGATTTCATCCGATACTCCTTTAAGAGCCAATGCCAAGTCGTCATTTTTAACATCTCTAAGAACTTTTTGTACATCGCCTTTTTCAAGCGTGATGATATCTTCAAACGTAAATAGACTTGCTTTGATTTCTTCAGCCAGTTCGGGTTGTTTTTCTTCCAACACCTTAATAATATTTTTCTCAGTGCTTCGTCCAACTGAATTCAAGATTTCAACTAATGTACGAACGCCACCAACTGTTTCCAGATCATTTTCAATGTAATTAGAAAATTTATTTTCGATTACTTTTTCAATCTTCTCAATAATGGCAGGAGATGTGCTGGTGATTGTTCCGATTCTTTCAGCAATTTCTGACTGCAATTCAATTGGAAATTCAGATAAAATTATGGCTGCTTTTTCAGGTTGCATATAACATAAGATCAAAGCAACAGTCTGAGGTTGCTCATTTAGCAATAAATTTGTCAGTTGTTGAGGGTCTGCTTTACGCGCAATGTTGAATGGGCGTTCACGCAATTGGATCTGATTCAACATGTCGATTACTTCTTTTGCACGCTGAGGGCCGATTGCCATATTTAACAAGTTCTTCGCA
Organism: Carnobacterium sp.; assembly: GCF_040274425.1. Taxonomy (NCBI): domain Bacteria; kingdom Bacillati; phylum Bacillota; class Bacilli; order Lactobacillales; family Carnobacteriaceae; genus Carnobacterium; species Carnobacterium sp. The sequence continues at coordinate 13,543 of NZ_JBEMBC010000058.1, read as the reverse complement.
TAATCGATACCTCCATCGATCACGTATTCTCTTGCTTGAGACATTTCGATAAATTCATTGATGACCGCATCCCGTTCTTCTGGATTCACATAATCAATGTTGGCTATTTCATAACTCACTTTTTGAATGTAGCTGTCCGGCAGATTCTTCATGATCTTGGCTGATGTTTCTGAGCCTAACGATATCAGCAATATAGCCGCTTTTTTTAATCCGTCTACTTCTTTCATACCTTCACCTACTCATCTTTCATCCAAATTTTGATCAAGTCAGCCGCACCTTCTGGACTTTCTTTCGCATAATCTCTTACAGTGCTTTCTTTTTCAGACATATTTTTATTTAATTCTCGCTTCAGATCAGCTTTTTCTTTCGCTTTTCTTTCCTCGTCTAGTGGTTTGACTGGTCTTTGTGGCGCTACGATTGGCTCTGGTTCTTCCTCATCAAAGAAATCCAATTCATCGTCGTCAGTTGATCGTCTGCGTAACAACGTTAGTAATAAGATTAAGATCACAACGATCGCTAATCCACCAACAAGATATGGCCAATACCGCATCATAACATCATTGATACTGCTCTTTAATTGTTCTGGTGCTGTTGTTTCAATTACATCAGTAGTAGTTGCAAAATCGATCCCTTGTATAGAAATTACATCTCGTTCTTCAACAGAACCAACTGTTGTAGCCACGATTGCTTCAAGAGCTTCCTTGTCAGCTGGGCTTAAATTGCCGTCAAAAATAACCGAAGTGCTTAAACGTTCTACTTCTCCAGGTGCTTTGACCGTATTGGTTGTTTCCGAATTTAACTCATAATTCGTAGTACGATTATAGGTAGAGTTTCCGCCTTCTTCGCCACTCTCGATTTGATTGATACTGTTTTCGAACCCTTCGCCTTCTTCTACATCAATGGTTCCACCACCGGCAGAAACTGTTTCGCTGCGGACAGAAGAATCGCCATAATTGATGATTTCACTTTCGCTTGAGTCAAAATTCATCTCAGCAGTCACTGCAACCGTCAATTTTTCGATGCCGTAAATCGGACCTAACGTTTGAATCAGTTTTTGTTCCAACTCTTGTTCATAGCTGCGCGTGATAGCTTGGTATTTACTAACTAAGTCTGTTGCATTCAAATTGCCTTCATCTTCCAGCGCTGTGCTCAATAAGTTTCCTGCTGTATCGACGATCTTGATGTTCTCTTTAGGCAGATTGTCTACAGCTCCTGAAATCAATGAAGCGATACCTTGTACAGCAGAAACGGGAATTTGTGACCCGCTGATTGGCGTCAAAACAACAGAAGCAGAAGCTTTTGACACATTTTCTTCGCTAGTAAAGACACTGTCTTCTGGTAATGACAACAGCACCTTTGCTTGTTCAATCGAATCCAATGCCGAAATCGAGCGTTCCAATTCACCTGTGACCGCTCTTTGATACATGATTTTACGATCTTCATCTGTCGCCATCATGCTAGTCTCGTCAAAGATCTCAAATCCTGTGTTGCTTTTTGGCAACATATCATTTACGGCCAATTCAATTCTATATGTATCTACTTGAGCTTGATCAATTAAAATCGTTGTCCCATTGTCTTCTAACTTATAATCGATCCCTTTAGCTTTGATATCATTTACAATTGTTCCTGCATCGGCTTCTTCTAAATTAGAAAATAATGTAGCATACTCTACTTTTTGCGTATAGAAAGTCAAAGCCGTTACAATCGTAATGACAAGTACTAAAACTACACCTAATCCGATTCGTTTGCTTTTGCCAAGGTTCGTCCAACCGTCTTTGATGCCAGTCCAGATTTTCTTAATTCCATTCATAATTAGCGTAACTCCCTCAAAAACTCATTAAAATTGCATATTTTTTATTTCATTGTAAGCTTCTAAGCCTTTATTTCTTAATTGTAAAGCTAGTTCTAGTGACAATTGAGCCTCAGAAGTTTGAATCATCACATTATGTAAGTTATCTGTATTGCCAGATATTAGGTCTTGTACACCTTGATCCGCTGATACCTGTTGTTCATTTAAAGAACTCATCACATTTTCTAACATACCCGAAAATGACGATAATCCGTTTGTTTCTTCGCTCGTTTGGTTATTCATTCCACTTGTTAGCCCTGTTTGTGACGGACCATTAACTAGATTATTAAAAAGTGTGTCTACATTCATTTTAACTTCTCCTCTAAACCTTATTTATTAACCAATCGTGATCTGCAACGCTTTTGAGAGCATTTCTTTGCTGGCATTCATTGCTGTTACATTAGCGTCATACGTACGCAGTGTTGTCATCATATCGATCATTTCATCTGCCATATTGACGTTCGATTGCTGAACATATCCTTCTTCGTTTGCATCTGGGTTTGTTGGATCATACTCCATCACGATATCTTCTGTATTTTCTCTAATTTCAGTAGGTTTTACACCAAAACTTTTTTCAGTTCCTTGACCAGCCATAGAGGATTCAACCTGTTTCAAACTTTCTTCAAATACGACTTCTTTTTTTAAGTAAGGAACTTCTCCATCTTCCGTACGCGTGGTATTGACGTTCGCAATATTTGTTGAAATCGTATCTAGTTTTAATCGTTCTAAACTTAATCCACTTGCATTTATCTGCATGGAATCAAAAATCGACATGAATACACCTTCTTCTTTTTCTATTTACTACTTCGTAATTACACTCCGCAACATTGAGTACTTAGCGTTTAATTGCGTTATCATTGCATTATAATAAATACTGTTGCTGGCTTCTTCCGCCATTTCGATATCAATGTCGACATTGTTGCCATTTTCTTTCACTGTTGTATCTGTTCTTTTAGATACCACCGGTGAAACATCTTCTAAACTTCCAAAACCTATATGTAAATCGTTCGTTTTATTCATCGTTGTCCCATTTGATACATTGTCTAAAATCGTTTCAAAATCGACTTTGTTCACTTTGTAATCCGCTGTATTCACATTCGCAACATTGCTTGAAATCATTTCTTGCCTCATAGATGCAGCATCTAATGCATTTTTCATCAAATTATAGGTAGAGTCCACTTTTTTCCACTCCCATATACTCATTTTTTATCTTGCTCTATTATGATCATTGCTCTCGTTTTACTGCCTTTAAATAAAACACATGCGTTATTAATTATTATACATTTATGAGTCGCCTTTTTGGCAAACTATGCAGTACTATCAACCTAAGAAAGTATATCTCATTTGTTTTTATTCAGCAATATACTTTCTTTGCTCGAATTGCTCAAAATAACACAAATAATTTTTTTTGAAAAAAATTTATTTTTTTCTTGATTTTTTTATTTAGTTTGATAATCAAATAAACTGCTGCTATTCTTAATTTTCTACGCAAAAAAACCTTACTTTTTTTAAGTAAGGAGAGCTCATTTCATTTAATTGATTATGTTATTTTACTTCACAAAAAGAATGTGTCAAAAAATCAACACTTGTTGTTTAATCTCTTATTCTATTTCAATCCAAGTGTCACGCAGTTCTTCTACTAATTTACGGCTGCGTATTACATCTCCTGCATTTTTTGTCACATTTGCTTTGATCAATTCACTAGCGATGTATTCATACATGCGGTAAAGGTTTTCAGCAACTTCTCCGCCTTTTTCAAAATCTAATGTATTCATTAATTCAGCAATGATATCTTGGGCTTTGATCAATACTTGATTCGTTTTTTCGATATTCTTTTCAGCAATATGCAATTCAGCTAATTTCAAATTTTTGATGCATCCTTCGTATAGTAATACGATCAATTTTTTAGGCGATGCTGTTAAAATTTGATTCTCTTTATAAATCGCTGATCCATTTTTTTGATACATTCTTTATTCCTCCTACTTTTGTTCTTAGGCTCATTTCGCTCCTGTCTTCCTAGATACCTTTATCTAGGAAGACAGGAGCACGTTTAATGGATACATAATTATCTCTGACTTGATTCTTTTTATTGATTTGTTTCATTTTATTCATTAAATTATTTTTTTCTCCACGAATAGCCGCCATTAATTGTTGTTGTTTTGGAATAATCACAGCAAGAAGCTGTTTTTCAGCTGGCGTATACTGAAACGCTGCATCTTCACTTAACTTTTGCTCAATAGCTTTCAACTGATCCATGTTTCGTTGGTTTTCAGAGACGATATCCATAGCCTCTTCTACATTACCATTCCAAGAGTCCATCAATACTACGATATTTTCCAATACATCCGTTCGAAGTTGAGTCCATTCAGCATCAGTTGTCATGGCGAACTCCCCCCATTTCTTTATTATCCTGATTATATATTTTTTTAATCATTCGTACTAAACTGACTTTGTAAGTAAGCCAATTGCGATTCTGCTTCCATCATAGCTGTATCCACACGTGTAAACATCGCAATATAATTATCCCGTTTCTTCTCTAACCGTTCATTAAATTTTGTAATGCTTTCAGAAAGGTCTTTTAATGATTTATCGTAGGTGTCAGATTTAGTCGCAATAATCCCAGTCTTTTCTGAAATATACGTATCTACTAATGCACGCATTTTTTGAGCCATACCAACTTCGGTTTCAGTGGTTACAGTTGTTGTAGCACCACTTTCATCAACACCTGTTGTTTCAGTTGAAGTTGTTTGGAATAATATTTTTTTTACAGCCGTTGGATCATCTGCTAATGCTGTTTTTAATTTCTCTGTATCGAGTGTTGCTTTACCAAATCGATCTACTGAAAATCCTACTGATTCAAGATTGTTGTATGCAGCATTTCCAGTATTTGCGGATCCAGTCATTAAAGAACGTAGGCTTGATTGCAACCGTATCAAAGAACTGTCACCAACCAACGCACCAGTTTTATTATTTTCTGCTGAAGGATCTCCAACATCTAATTGATCGCCAATAAACGTTAAGGTTGAATTGTATTGATCCACAAAGGATTGGAATGCTTTAACAGTCGTATCTGTATCTTCTTTAATTCCAATCGAAACAGGTTTTGAAGCTTCCGTTACACCTTTCAAATCAAAGGTTAATCCTTCTACAGCATCTGTGATACTATTCGTATCTCGTGTTACTTTAATGCCGTCTATAGTAAGCTCAGCAGATTGTCCGCCATTATAAGTTTTGTCTTTTTCAAATCCTAATGCTCCGGCCATATCACCGTTGTCAATTTCATTTCCATCCTTATCCGTTACACTACCGCCAAATATCATCGTACGATTACCCATTTTACTATCAGTCATGATGATACGATTATCTACGATTTTTGCTTGAATACCGGATTCTTTTGATTGTTCGTTGATCTTACCAACAATATCTTTTAAGCTGTCTTTAGCTGTAATTTTAATGTCAAATTTACCACTAGTCGCTTCTTTTTCTTCTACAGTACCAGCTGTCGCTTGACTAGTGACTGTAAATGTACCAGTTAACCCAAGGCTTTCTTTAATCGTTTTACCATCAGCTAACGGGATCTCACCTGACGTGACTTGATTTGAAGTTGCTAAACGATTTACTTCGATACTGTAATTACTTGCGATTGAATCGGTACTTGCTGCAATTGCCACTTTACTAGTATCACTTGAAGTCGCGAGTTTTGATTTAAACGTCTTATCTTCCCCAAGAGTGCCTAGCTTAGTATACAAACTATCTAAACGCGTATTAATGTCTTTCCAAGCATTTTTTTGTGCTGTAATACTAGTTTGTTTGCTTGTATATTGGACAAGCTTCCCGGATTCTGCTTCAATCATGGAATCGATGGTTGCTGAATCAATACCTGAATATGAGCCTAAAAAATTAATGCTACTAGCCATTCTTTCACTCCTTACGATCTACTAAAATTCCTGCTGAATCCCAAATACTCTCAAGTACATCGAGCATTTTTTCTGGTGGAATTTCTTTTACCACTTCTTGTGTTTGTTTATCTATCAATCTGACTACTGTTCTGCCAGTACCTTCATGGATTTTAAAATCAAATTGCGTTTTCAAACCTAATAAAAATCGATTGGCTTTTTCTACTGTTGCATCTAACTCTTCTTTGGTTATTTCAGAAACAATGATAGGCTCTTGTTTTGCTTCTGAGTCTATAGTTCCTTTTATGTAAGAATGTTTATCTGATTGGTGAATGGTATTTGATTCAATAGGACGAATTTGAAGAGATTTAGTGACAGCTTGTATGAAATCCATATCTGACAACTCCTTTTCTCAACCTCGTATAGTTTACTATAAAATAAAAGCCGGCACAACGCCGGCTTTTATTTGATGCGTTTTAAATTTAGTATCTGATTATTATTGTAATAATGAAAGAACACTTTGTGGCATTTGGTTTGCTTGAGCCAACATTGAAGTAGAAGCTTGAGAAAGGATGTTAGATTTAGTAAAGCTCATCATTTCTTCAGCCATATCTACGTCAGTAATACGAGAGTTAGCTTCAGATAAGTTTTCTTTAGTAGTTGCTAAATTAGAAACAGTATGGTCTAAACGGTTTTGAGTAGCACCTAGGTTTGCACGTTCTTCAGAAACTGATTTGATAGCTGAATCAATTGTTTCAATAACAGTATCGTAATCTTTATCTGTTAATTTGTTTCCTACTACATTACCGTCAGCATCAACTTCGTTAGCAACTTTAAGTTTGCTAACACTTACTAAATCAGTATTTGAAGCATTAGCTGTTTGGAATTCAGTTGCAACTGTTAATGCATCAGTTGATTTTGTTACTTCTTCTCCTGCTTTAGCGTCTAGTGCAATTGCATCTGCTTCTGCTGTAATCGCTGCAGCATTAGCATCAATAAGAGTTTGATCAGTTGGTGCAGCTGCTAATGCTGTTGCAGCTGCTGTTTTAGCTGCTGTTGCATCTGTTACAGCTGCTTCAGTTGTTGTTTTTGTTTCTGTAGCTTTTGTTGATGCTTTTGTTGCTACATCTAAATCTAGTGCTGCTTTAGCAGCTACTGTCATGCTATCAGATAATCCTAAGCCTGTTGTAGACATATCTTTGATTTCTAATTTAACTTCTTGTCCAGCATTAGCTCCAATTTGGAATGTAAAACTAGAGCCTTCTGTTCCGCCATTTAATAATGATTTTGAGTTGAATTGAGTATCTTTAGCGATACGTCCAATTTCTGAAGAAAGAGAATCCATTTCTTTTTGGATAGCATTTGTATCTTCATCTGTGTTTGTACCATTTTTTGCTTGAACAGTTAAGTCACGCATACGGTTTAAAATGCTGTGTGTTTCGCCTAATGCGCCTTCAGCTGTTTGAATCAATGAAATACCATCTTGTGCATTACGTGAAGCTTGAGTCATACCTGAGATTTGGTTTTTCATTTTTTCTGAGATTGCTAAACCTGCTGCGTCGTCCCCAGCTTTGTTGATACGTAGTCCTGATGATAATTTAGCTAATGAGCTGCTTTTTGAAGCGTTAGCTGATGTTAATTGAGAGTAAGTATTCATTGCTGCTGTATTTGTATTAATTCTCATGATTGTGTTTCCTCCTAAAGTCTATTTTGTGAAGGTGTTGCCTTCTACCTTTTATATCGGCATGTTTCATCATCTGTTAAGGATGTTTTTTTATTTTTTTGTAATTATTAAACATTCATCATTATCCGAAGATGCTTGCCTTATACACCTTATATCGGCAGGCTTAAATAGGAGTTAAGTCTTTTTAACAAAAAAATCAAAAAAACTGGGCTATCTTATAGATAGTCCAGTATACTTGTTTGCAATATTTTAGTTCCCATTGATAACGACGCTTGATAAGCTGATTTTTCCATGGTAAATTGCATATATTTTTCAGCTAAATCAATGTCTTGATTTTCGGATAATAATGTTTTAAGATTTAGATTCTCACTGTCATTGCGCTCTAATGTGGCACTTAGACGATTAAATATTGCTCCGGTTTTAGAACGATTCGATACGACATTTTCAATTTCTTGATCCGCTCTGTCTAACAAGCCAGATAATTTTTCTGTGTCATCTGCGTCTAAAGCAGTTAATACCTCAGAAAAGAAAGAACCTAAATTATCTGTTCCGTCCGCATTTTGTGCATTCATAAAATTACGTCCATCTGTACTCAATTCCACCGAAACACCTGGTGCAATTTCACGTGACAGATTCCCATTACCTTCAGCTGTTCCACTATAAGTAATCCCAGTAATTTCCCCAGCTTCATTTTTTTGTACTTCGAACGGTTTCTCAGTTGTATTCTTTCCTGCAAAAACATAGCGTCCACCAAAGTTTGTATTCAATGCGTCCACGGTTCCTTGGATTTCAGATTCAATTTCCGCTTTATTGGCTTGGCGGTCTTCGTGGCTTAATGTGCCATTGGCTGAGTATTGAATCAGTGTTTTGATGCGTTGCATGGATTCTGTTGCACTGCTTAAAGCAGAATCTTGTACATTGGTCCATTGGATGGCATCATTAATGGTTGTTTTGTATTGATCATTTTGAATGATTGAATTGTTCAAATCCAAAATTTTAGATACTTTTAATGGGTCATCAGAAGGTTTACTGACTTCTTTTAACGTTGATAATTGATTCTGGTATTTCATGACGTTTTCTGTGTTAGCCGAAAGATTTCTTAAAAAGCTTTTCGACATTAACGAATCGGTTACTCTCATTTATTAAACCCCCGTCCGATTGATCAGTGTATCCAACATCTCAGAAACGACTGAAATGATACGAGAATTGGCTTCAAAAGCACTTTGGTACGTAATGGTGTTGGTTACTTCTTCATTGATCGAAACACCTGAAACAGAATCTCTGCGGGCTTCAAGCAGGCTAACTAAACTTCCTTGACTGTCTACCATATTATCAGCTTGCTGTTTCACAATTCCCATTTGCGTAACACTATCATTGTAAGCACCCGAAACAGTTGATCCGCCTACTTGATTTTTAATTGTCATCGTATCTGAATCGTATTCAATTCCAGTGGGATCAACTGGGTAACCTAACTTCGTATTTTGCAATGACGCAATAGCTTGAGCGCGTGTTCCATCTCCACCGACAACGGATTCAATGTTTTTTCCTGCATTGATTTTTGAGACATCTGCTAGAATTTCTTTGTTTACTTGAATCGAAGCAGCATAATTTCCATCTGTTCCTAACTCAAAGAAGTTTAATCCTTCTCCACCATCACCATGTACGGTATTCACTGCTGTCGCAAAAGTGAACGCCAACTCATTTAGTTCTTGTTTTTTAGTATTGATCTCGCTTAAAGCTTCTTGAGAACCTTTAATATTACCAGATGTGATGTCGACAGTTTTGTCGTTGACGGTTAATTGACCAGCCGGATCTGCTGCAACACTCATTTTAGCGATAGAATCTTCTGTTAAAATGGGTTCCCCGCCTACAGTAATGCTTACTCGGTTAAATTTATCGTAGCTTGCTTCAACTCCAGCAATCCCTGTCAATTCGCCTAAAAGTTTATCTTGTTGGTCTAATAGATCATTAGGTGCTTGACCTTGTGAAGTCATATTAAAAATTTGTTGGTTCAATGAATCCAATTGTTGAACTTTAGCATTAAAATCAATCACATTTTTTTCAATATCTTGAACCGTATCTTCATGTAAGCTGTCGATTTGATTCGACATATGGTGCAAGGTATCGGTAAAGGTTTCTGCATTTTGGGACACCATTGTTTTAGCTGTCGCAAGTTCTGGGTTAGATCCTAAGTATGTCCAAGAAGCAAAGACTTTGCTTAAATTGTTATTCAATCCAGTTGTTGACGGTTCATTAAAGATTCCTTCTAATTGACCTAAAACCTCAGACTTTTTGTTATACATTTCTAGAGAAGAGTTCTCATTTCTTAATTGATTGTTCACATAAGGATCCACGATACGATCAATTGAAGCGATTCGGACACCGGTTCCTAGTTGACCGATTCCTCCAAGTGTATAAGGATTATCGGCTACCATGTTTACTTTTTGTCTAGAATAGCCTTCTGTATTGGCATTGGAGATATTGTGACTGGTTGTTTGCAAAGCTGATTGCTGTACATTCAAGCCTTTTGTTGCATTATTTAGAGTTCCAAATAAACCTGACATTCTTTCACCTCTTTATAGGGATTGATCAATGATATTTGCTTGTTGTACGGTACTGTAGTCTCCCTGTTTGGAGTAAGTAGAACCGCCGGCGTTAACCCCTTTAGTAATAGCTTCCATCATTGTTTCTTGATAATTTAAAGCTTGTTCTGTTAGGGTTAAATTGGTTTGCTGTAAATTTTTGATTTCTTCTGCTAATTCGACCAGATCTTCTTTTTTTGATCCTTCAGCTGTTAGTGTAGGAAGAAGATCTAAAAATTGTTGTTTTTGTTCAATAAGAGTCTTTACTTTAGCACTATCGTTTTGAATCAACGCTTGTTGTTCATCCATCAACAGTGTTTTAAATTGAACTAGAGTATCGAGTGCGTTCACTTTTTTGTTCATTAATCCGTATACTCCCTTTGATTGTTCATTGCTTGCATCATTCCACTGGAAATTTTTTCAGGCGATACGCTATACGTGCCATTCAACACAGCTTTTTTAATTGCTTCTACATTTGGTGACATTGTTGGTGCATTTTCAGCTGCTTTTGTTTTAGCTAATTGCTTAGCTGCTTCAGAAATATCAACGGTTACTGATTCTTCATTTACTGAATCGGTACTTTTTTGTAGTCCTTTACTGTGGGCATTTTCTTGATTTTGACGGACAGTATTGATGTATTGGTTGTATCCATTATTTCCTATTTTCATCGTTGGTGCTCCTTTCTTCTCCCTAGTTTCGTTTTTTATTCGTTAGTTTAAGTTTTTGAGTTTAGTTCCTTAGCAATTATCGGCAATTTTTTGCCTTACATATCTACTATCGGCACCTTTTCAGGATAATTAAGTCTTTCATAAAAAAAAGCAGTCTTCCATTCATTCTTTTTTATGTACATCTGTTTTATATCTTGACTCTTCTATACTAGCGTCTGACTTTCTATTATTCAAGTAGAAACTAAAAAAGCCAGAACAATTTGTTCTGACTTTTTCCCCTTTTTGTACTAAATCCTGTTCTCAAAGCAGAACCGACATCCACTTCGCAAACAATGCTCGATGGTCTATGACCACACTGCGCTTGGTTTGCTCCAGTGCTTCGGGTCTAACCGCTTTTTACCACACTCCAAAAATTAGTTTAAATGTTGAATACGTTGTTCTTTGCTTAAAATGTTGGTGATTCGAATTCCGAAGCTTTCATTGATTACAACTACTTCGCCTTCAGCGATCAACTTTCCATTTACATAAATTTCTAAAGGTTCATCGGTCATTTTGTTTAGTTCAACAACTGATCCGGTTCCTAAAGACAAAATATCTTTGATGGTTTTTTTACTTTCGCCCAGCATAACGCTGAATTGCAGTGGTACATCCATAATTAAATCTAAATTTCTTGGAGTCTTCAAACTGCCAGCATGTGTCAATTCTTGGAACTCAGGTTTTTGAATTGCGATTTTACCTTCTGTGTTTTGCGGTACTTGGCTAGTAACCGGTTCGACTGGAGCAGTAGGGGCTTCAGGTTGTGCCGGCAATTCACGGTCTTGAATCACTTCACCTTCATCTGCTAACACAATTTTTGAAATGTTTCTCACCGTCTCAAGAGTAAAGATCTGCATGATTTCACTTTGAATCAAGTCATCTACAGTCATCTGAAAAGCAATTTTGCAGACTGTCGTATCTCCACTGATTTTGTCGTAGTTGGTGTGTTCTTGGTCTTTCCATACTTCAACATCTGGCGGGAAAATATCTACAATGCGTTCCAGCATAGTCGCCATAGCAGTTGCAGCAGAACCCATCATTTGATTCATGGCTTCTCCTACAGCGCTCAATTCAAGCTCTGTAAATTCTTTTCCCTCAGCATCGCCGTTTCCGTCCATCATGAGATCCGCAATAATAATCGCATCTTTTTCATTCATCATTAACAGGTTGCTGCCAGCTAACCCTTTTTTAAATTTAATGGTTGTGACTACTTTTGGTACAACACTTTCGTCAATGATTTCTTGGAATTTTAAGCAAGACACAACAGGCGTCGTGATCGTTACTCGATGATTCAAGATCGAAGACAATGTCGTAGCGGCTTGAGACATGGAAATATTTCCAATTTCTCCAATAATATCTACTTGTGTTTGATCAAGTGTGTCAGTTGTTTGTGGCTCAGGGGTAGGGGCATTTCCATTCAACATTGCATCAATTTCTTCTTGCGTTAATTTTTCACTGCTCATTCGTCTGTCTCTCCTCCAATATACTGTAATACTTCAACCGCCATGTTTTTTCCTTTTAACCCTGGCTTAACAAAATAGCGTGGAAGTTTTTCCACAGATAAGATCAACGGATCAGATGTTTTACCATCTAAAGGAATGATGTCTCCCAATTCTAATTGTAGAAAGTTTTCCAACGTCATGACTGTTTCACCTAAAAGTACCTCTAGGTTTACTGGGGCAGAATGCAGACTTTTTTCTAATTTCCCACTATCTGAATGGTCGGTTTCTTTTTCAGAATGGAACCAATTGCGTAAACTTAATTTATCTAATATCCCTTCAAAAAAGATATAAGGAATACATAAATTAATAAATGTTCGAACATTAAACAATTCAACTGTGAATGTGACCAAAACGACTGGTTCGTTTGGAGACATGGTTTGCATCATTTGAGGGTTGGTTTCCGTTGAATCCATTGTCCCTTTAATTTCTACCACATCACGCCAAGCCAATTCAAAAGAATGAACAAAATTCGTCAATACTTCTTCTAAGATCGCCATCTCAATATCGGTAAAGCTTTCTTTCGTCATTTCCTCTGCGTTGTCTCGAATTTCCATACTGCCGCATAACAAATCAACCAATTGCAAACAAAGTTGCGGACTGATTTCGATGATCTGCGTTCCTTCTAATGGTGCAGAATGGAATAATCCCATTAACGTAAAGCGCGGAACCGAGTGCACAAACTCATCAAAACTGACTTGTTCAATTGAAGCTAGCTGCACATCTACATTGGTTCTGACTTGAGTGGAAAGGATATTGCCGATTATTTTAGTGAATTCTTCGAAAACCATATTTAATGTACTTATGTATTCTTTTGACAGACGAACAGGACGTCTAAAGTCATAGCTTTTGACCTTGTTTTTTTCCTGTTCTTGTTCGTCTAAACCTTTAGCATCAATTTCTCCACTTTCTACCGCTTGCAATAACGAATCAATCTCTTGCTGTGATAAAACTTGCTTCACTAGTTATCCCTCATTTTTATAAAAATAGTTTCTCCATGTTGATGACACTCACTATTTGGTCTTTTACTTGAATCACGCTAGACACTAGCTCATCAGTTTTATCATCCAACTGTTGAATAGCAGACGGTTCAATATCCAAAACCCATGCGACTTCATCTACCATGAATGCTATCTTTTCCTCATCATTTTTCACAATGATGATGTTATTGTAACATATTTCTTCGATTTCATCCGTTGGAGAAAGCAATTTATAAAAATTTATCAAAGTGATCACATTTCCGCGCAGATTAACAAGCCCTTGGACCCAAGATGGAGATTGAGGGACTGGGGTCCAAGGCATTTTATTTGTTATCTCTTCAACGTTTTC
>NZ_JBEMBC010000057.1:0-17090 GCF_040274425.1 Carnobacterium sp. | reverse complement strand
AGCAACTTTAATGTACCTTCAACAAGGCATACCTCTTATTTATTATGGAGAAGAAATAGGACAAAAAAACTTAGTCTATGAGGATATTGGAAAAATAGAAACTCCTGGAGTTGAGGATTTTTATACTAAAGCAAAAAAAATCGGTTATTCAGATGAATCCATTTTGTACCATTTAAATCATGTTGCAAAAGATGTAGCACGTGGCATTATGCAATGGGACAGCTCAAAATATGCTGGGTTTTCTACAGTCAAACCTTGGATTGGTTGGTATCAGGAAGATAAATACAATATAAGCGATCAAGAGGCCGATTCAGTCAGTATTTTAAACTACTACCGGAAATTGTTGTCTCTTAAGAAAGAAAGTCTATTTATCGATGGATCTTTCGACTTAAAAGATTCTAAAGAAACCTTGTATATCTATGAAAGATTACTTGAAGACCAAAAAGGCTCTAATTTACTGTAATTTTTCTGATACCTCTGAAGTCGTACAAGTTGATCAAGAATTGCAAAAAAATTGGTCTATTGCCATCCAAAACGACGGGAACTCGTTAGATGGAATAACTTTAACTTTAGCTCCATTTGGCACAATTGTGTTTCGAAATTGATAATATAATCTTGAACAACAGTTGATTTTACTTTTTTGATTATTTTCTCATGATTCAATCGGCATTGTTCATAAATTACTTTAATTGAAAGAGGAACAGAGAAATAGTGTTGAAGTAATTTGTGTTTTCCCTAAACGTTATATTTTTCTTTTTGGACATGAAAGTACTGATTCTATAATATTTGGTGTTGATGAGTAGAAAAAGAACCTCTTTCTAATTTGTTATGGAATTTAACCATAACAAGCATAGTAAGAGGTTCTTCATTATTTACTTTAAAAATTTTTTTTTGTTGTCCTCATTAATTTGTTAACTTACTTTCCCATGATGTAGCTGTTTTCTTCAATACTTCATTTAGTTCTTCAATATTTTTCTTGCCTGTTTCTTGCAACCAATCACGACTTACTTGTTCTCCATCACTAGCAAAAGGTGCTACTCCATCTTTCCACGTTGCTCTTCCACATAAAACCCCATTGAAAGTTGAACCTGCTTCTTTTGCAAAAACTAATGTTTCTTGAAATAATTTTGCACTTACTCCAGCACTTAAGAAAATAAATGGCAATTCCGTCGCTTCACTTTGTTCTTTAAAATATGAAGTGGCTTCTTCTTTACTATAAACAGCTTTACTTTCAGTGCACCCTTCGACAAAATTCATATTTACTGGAACTTCGACTTTCAATACATCTACATTATATTGTGTTTTAGAAAATTCTTTCATAGCTCCGATAACTTTATGCGGTTTTACTTTAGCATATTCTTCACTTTTTACGTCATCATTTTCTGCATCATAGGTGACAATTTCTAAGAAGAAAGGTATATCTTCGGCAACACATTCAGCCCCTATTCGTTCCATGAAGACATGTTTATATTCATTAATCATTTGATCTTCATCTACATCATAATACAATAAAAATTTTACTGCATCTGCTCCAACTTCTTTTAGCCGTTTTGCAGACCATTCTGGTAGTAAATCTGGTAAACGTCCAGGCTCAGTTGCATCATATCCTGTTTTTTCATAAGCCAATAATAAACCGGCTTCTTTATCCCGTACTTTTGCGGCTGGCAAACCATATTCAGGGTCTAAAAGAATAGAGGTTGCAAAAGGAGTTAATTCTTCAGAAACTAGTTCTTTGAAGTGAATAATGCCTTCATCCCCGATTTCTTTAGTACTCTTATCAGCAATCATTTTTTTTAAAGATCCACGCTGATCAATAGCTAATGCGCCAATTACTCCATTTTCATTTGATAATCGTTTTAAAGCCTCTTTTTTATTTTTTGTTAACTTCATTGTCTGTTTACCCCATTTTCATTTTATTTAGCAATATATTTTGTTAATATAGAGTCTATTTCCGAATCACTTTTTGCTTCTTTTAGTAAATTCTTAACTTCTTCTTTCATTAATAATCTTGCCACTTTTGAAAGTAGCTGCAAGTGTGTCGTGCCTTTTTCTTCTTCAGGAATTAATAATGAAATCACAAAATCTATTTTTTTTCCATCCATAGAATTCCATTCAACACCTTCTGTTAACTTAAAAATAACCAGAGCTGGTGCTTTAACGGTATTGCTCTTAGCATGTGGAATAGCAAAGCCATCCATCATTCCTGTTGTTCCTTCATTTTCACGTTCATTTAATGCTTCTAACAAAAGATTACTATCTTCTGCATAACCTCTATCAACTGCTTCATGTGAAATTAAGTTAAAAATATCTTTTTGACTATTTGCAGAAACATCTACTAAAATAGATTTTTGAATATCCAATCCCATACTATTTCGCCTCTATTCATTATATTTTTTCTACTTTTGATTGTGATTTTTCCATACTATATTTACGAAGCATTCCTAGTACAAGCCCACCAATAATTGATCCTACAAGTATTGCAACTACCCATAGTAGTCCATTTGTCACTACTGGTAAAACTAAGAACCCACCATGTGGAGCTGGTACTTGTACTTTAAACATATATGTTAGGATTGCTGCTATTGAGGAACCTAACATTAGAGTTGGAATCACACGCAACGGATCTTTAGCAGCAAACGGAATAGCACCTTCTGTAATATGAGTTGAGCCTAATATAAAGTTGACTAAACCTGAATTACGTTCTTCCTTATCATAGTATTTCCCGAAGAATAATACGGAAAAACCAGTGATTAGAGGAGGTGCAATGCATGCTGCTGAAACACCAGCCATAAAATATGGATTTCCTTGTGCTAATAACGCAGTACCTGTGACGTATGCGGCTTTATTAATAGGGCCTCCCATATCAAATGCTGACATACAACCTACAATTAAACCTAATACAATTGGGTTAGAATTTTGAAAACCTGCTAAAAAGTCCATCATTCCGACATTAACCGCTTCCATTGGTTGGGAAATCGCAACCATTAGCAAACCTGTAACGAATACCCCAATAACTGGATATAAGAAAATTGCTTTTAATCCATCTAGAGATTTCGGCATTCCTTTTAGTACTTTACTTAATAGAAAAATAGTATATCCTGCTATAAAACCAGAAATAATTCCACCTAAAAATCCTGTTCCACCATTATTAGCAACTAAACCTCCAACAAATCCGACAACCAATCCTGGTCTTTGAGCAATACTTTCAGCAATATAAGCAGAAAGTATTGGTACCATTAAGCCCATAGCCAAACCACCAATTTGATTTAAGGTAGCTGCAAATTCATTATATTGTGCGTTTGTTGGATCTGCTGAAAAGATACCCCATAAAAAAGAAATAGCAACAAGAACCCCACCACTAACTACAAAAGGCAACATATGTGAAACACCATTCATTAAATGTTTATAAATCAAACGGCCGATACTTGTTTTATCACTTTCTTTTTCACTGATTAAATTTTTTTCATTCTCATTACTTTGATTTGTAACAACTCTTAGTTTGCCTTTACCATTAATTGCATCTTGAATTAAATTATCAGCATCTTTTATTCCTTTACTTACTGAAACATCGATAATTCTTTTTCCTTCAAATCTCTCAGCATGTACGTCTTTATCTGCAGCAATAATTACTGCATCTGCGTCTTTAATTTCTTGAGTAGTTAATGCATTTTCAACTCCTATTTGTCCATGAGTTTCGACTTTAATTTGAATTCCAGCTTTTTTTGCTGCTTGTTCTAGAGCTTCTTGCGCCATGTAAGTATGTGCAATTCCAGTTGGACAACCAGTTGCTGCAACAATAGTAAATTTAGACATTTATATTCTCCTGTTCTATAGTTATTTTTTTTACTTCCATTTGTTTTTTTAATTCTTCAACATCTGAAAAATCTGTTAACCCAGGGGAAAAAGCTGTTGAGCTTCCAGCAGCAACTGCTTCTTTAAGAGCTTCCTCTAATTTTAGTTCTTTTTTTAGCGATCCAATAAATGTACCTAACAATGTATCTCCTGAACAAGCAGTATTTATAACTTTTCCTTTAGGAGCGTTTACATATAAACTTTCTTCTTTAGTAAAAAGTAAACATCCCTCTCCTCCTAGAGAAAGAAGGACTATCTCAGCACCCATTCCTACCAACTTTTTCCCATAGTAACTTAGTTCTTCATCCGTTAAACTTTCTTTTTCAAACCACTTTGCTAACTCTTCATTATTGGGTTTAATACAATAAGGATTATATTTTAAACTCTCTAGCACTACTTCAGAACTTGTATCTAAGACTAACTTAAATTTATTCTTTTTTGATAATTTAGCAATTTCTACTATAACTTCATCTGTCACTCCTCTAGGATTGCTTCCGGAAACAAATAAAATATCGTCTTCATTTAATTGATCAATTTTACTAAACAGCTCATTCACTTGTTCTAAATTTATTAAAGGGCCTCTATTAACTAACTTGTACTCTATATTCTTTGATTCAACATGAGTAAATACATTAATTCGAGTCGTCCCCTCTACACGAACAAATTCTGTTTTTATTCCTTTTTTTTCTAGTTCTTCCTCAATAAACATCCCTGTAAATCCTCCACTAAAACCTAGAGCAATATTTTCAATCCCTAATTTTTTTAAGATAAACGAGATGTTTACCCCTTTTCCATTGGGCTGAATATCTTCTTCTGAAGTTCTATTAACTATTAATGGCTCATAATTGATTGTCGATACAAATAAATCTATAGCCGGATTCATTGTGCATGTGTAAATCATCCAACCCCTCCTTTCCTTTTTTTCTTCTATCCTTTATACTTTGATTATGTCATAAAAACGTTTGAAAAGGTTTTCGAAATTAATGGTAATTTGTAGATTAATAAGGAAACTTTTCCAGTTTTGGAAAGGAGACGCTTATATTTAATGAATATTTCATACTTACAAAAAAACCAACACAAAAATATTCACTTTAGTAGTTCAGAGCATTTCTTGTTAGAATATATAGAAAAAAATTTAGATGATATGCCAGAAATCTCTATAGTAAAATTAAGTGAACAAGCAAATGTTTCGACCTCAACTATAGTCAGAACTATGAAAAAAATAGGTTACGATGGTTTTACTTCTTTTAAGCACTATTTAAAAAGTGAACAAGAATATAATCCAAAATTTGCTATTATTGACCAAGTTGATAAAAAGATTCGTGAAGCTATAATGAAAAATGAACAAGAAGTAACGAGGACTATCCAAATGTTAGATAGTGGCACTATTGAGGATGCAATTCAAAATATAAAGGCTTCTGATAAAATTACTATTTTTGCTCGTGGATTTTCTGAACTAATAGCAAAAGAAATGATGATTAAGTTTCAGTTAATGGGAAAATATTGCGAACTTCATGATGATCCCAATATTATTAAAAGCATTAGCAAAAAAATTAATAGTTCTGGAATAGCGATTTTTGTTTCATTAAATGGTGAAACACCTGAATTAGTTGAAGCAGCAACAAATTGTAATCGCCACAATATTAAAACGATTACATTCACTGCTAACTCCGAAGGTTCACTTGCTAAACTTTCAGAAATCTCATTTGTTGGATTTAAATCTTCTTTTTCTTATTTTCCTGATTATGAAGTACGTTCTAGACTACCACTTCAAATTATGACTCGAATCTTATTAGACTCATACGCAATAAGAATGCAATAACTAAACTAAAAAAATAAGGAAATATGATGAATTGACATTTTCTCCCTATAACCAAAGCTCCGAATATTTGCAGTAAAACCGCAAATATTCGGAGCTTGTTTTGTTAGTTATAAAAAAAGAAAAACAGACTTTTTGTTATAATGTACAAAGAGAAGAAACTTCAATTTGATTATAAAGTTTCTGGAAATCATCTGTATTAATATGTCCTGTCATGGATTCTAAAGCATTTAACACGCCAGTTGTCATTCCAGTTTTTATTGTTTTCTCGTCAGAATCATATCGACTTAGTGCATATGCTAATCCAGCAATCGTTGCATCGCCAGACCCTACTGGATTAACGACATTAATCTTTGGTATTGTTGCACGGTAAAACAAATCATTGTGTTTAACGATGGCACCATCGCCTCCTAAAGTTACAACAATCCATTCCACACCTTTAAACAGTGAATGGTTTAGAGCTTGCTTCAACTTTTCTGGTTGTTTACTATCCAGTTGCGTTTGTAATAAATCGCTGAGTTCAGTCAAGTTTGGCTTAATCAATTTAGGTTTTGTCTTTCCTTTTAGTACTTCTTTCAAAGCTTCTCCAGAAGTATCTAGCAAAGTATCAATACCTTTTTCTTTTGCCAACATAATAAGCCGAACATAGAAATCAACTGGAAATCCTTTTGCCAAACTTCCAGAAATAGTTAACAAGTTGGTTTTACTCAATAACCGCTGAAAAACCTCTACGAATCCTTCAACCTCAGTTTCTGTCACCGTTGGTCCAGACTCCAATATTTCGGTTTGGCTATGATCATCATGCAGTAAAGCAATCGAATTTCTAGTTTCTTGTAAGATAGGATAAAAATCATGCTCAATGCTAGCTGAATCCAACTGATCCTTGATTTGATTTCCAAGGTGGCCTCCCACTATTCCTGTAGCCTTAACTGATCCACCAAGTTCATGGATAACGCGTGTAACATTCAGTCCCTTACCTCCTGCTGTTTTTGAAACTTGAGAAACACGGTTAATATCATTTAATTTAAGATTTTTAATTGGATAGGAAATATCGATAGAAGGATTCATCGTAACCGTTACTATCAAACTGATCCCTCCTTATCCAATAACTTCTACTTTTTCATGCCAAGAAGTAGCTGTGCGCTCTACTACTTTATTCAAACTTTCAATATTTTTTTTACCTTCTGATTGAAGCCATTTTCTAGTTGCCTCTTCTCCATCAGCTACAAAGTGATGAACTCCATTTTTCCATGTTGCTCTCCCACAAAGAACACCGCTAAAAGTAGACCCTGCTTCTTTTGCAAATTCAAGTGTCTCTTGGAATAAACCAGCAGATACACCTGCACTAAGGAATATAAACGGTAGATGTGTCGATTCACTTTGTTCTTTAAAAAAAGCTGCAGCAGCTTCTTTCGTATAAACTGCTTCTTCCCCAAAACCTTCAACTACATTCATATTAACAGGCACCTCTACCTTTAACACGTCAACTTTATATTGAGGCTTAGAAAATTCTTTCATCATATCTATCACTTTACGAGGTTTTACTTTAGCATAATCAATAGAATTATTATCTTGAATGTCCTTATCGTAAGACAGTAGTTCTAAATAGAACGGGATATCTTCCCCAAAGCATTCACTTCCTAAACGCTCTACAAAAGCATGCTTTTGATGGTTTATTTTAGGTTCTTCATTTGTATCATAATAAAGCAAGAATTTGATTGCGTCTGCACCTTTATCTTTTAATCCTTTTACAGACCAGTCTTCTAGCAAGTCAGGTAAACGCCCTGGAATCGTAACATCATAGCCTGTTTTTTCATACGCTAATAGTAATCCAGCTTCAGCGTGACGTGCATCAGACGCTTCTATACCAAATTCAGGATCCAATAAAATAGAAGAAGCAAAAGGAGTCAATTCTTCAGATACTAATTTTTTAAATTCAATGATGAGTTTATCAGTTGGTTCTTGACCTTCTGCTTTGATCATTTTTTTCAAAGCGCCTCGTTGATCGATAGCTAAGGCTTCAATAAATCCTTCTTTTGTAGATAAGCGGTCCATTGCTTCTTTTTTTGCTTTTGAAATTTTCAGCATTTTCTTCATCCTTTAGTTATCATTTTTATATACTGATACACCGTTTAAGTACGTTTCGTGCAAATACAACTGAGAATCTAATACTAAGAAATCCGCATCATGTCCAGCCTGCAAACTGCCACAAAGATCATCAATATGACAGCTTTTTGCTGGAACAATAGAAGCCATTCGGATAGCTTCTTCAATTGTAGCGATATCCCAATCACAAATATTTTTAACCGCATCAAGCAATTTCAAAATACTCCCGGCTAAACTACCATTTTCTTTTAAACGAGCTGCTCCATTTTTCACCTCAACTGGAAATTCCCCTAAAGTGTAGTCTCCTTCTGGCATACCACCAGCTCTCATACAATCGGTGATCAGCGCAATATGTTCTGAATTTTTAGCTTTGATTAAAACTTCTGCCGCAGCTGGATGAACATGATGCCCATCACAGATCAACTCAGCTATGGTATCTTTGGTTGTCATTGCTGCTCCAACCACGCCAGGTTCTCGATGATTCAAGCCACTCATTCCATTGTATGTGTGAACAAAAATTGAAGCTCCCGAAGAAACTGCTGTTTTTGCCTGTTCGTATGTTGCAGAACTATGTGCCAGAGCAACCGCAACACCTTCTTTAGTTACTACTTCAGTAAATTCAACAACCCCTACTCTTTCTGGAGCAATAGCTATTTTTCTTATTAACCCTTTTGATAATTCTTGCCAATGATGAAAAGTCTCTAGATTCGGATCCTGGAAGAAAATAGGATTTTGTGCTCCTTTATGCTCTTCTGTAAAGAAAGGACCTTCAAAGAAAATACCTCGAATTTTAGCTCCTTTTACTTCTTGATAGTGATCTCCGATTGTCTGACTCACTTGGTTCAATGTTTCAATATCCGAAGTTAATGTAGTTGGTAAAAAGGAAGTCACCCCGCAACTCAACAAGCCTTTTGAAATTACTTTGATACCTTCAAAATCATTATCCATTACATCATGACCCATGAAGCCGTGGATATGTGTATCCACAAGTCCAGGCGCGATCCATTTTCCTGAATAATCTAGAATTGTTTCATTCTTATTAGGCAGTTCCTTTATATAGGATCCAAATTTCCCCTCATTAACTGATAAATACCCTTCATTTTCTATTCCGCTCGGCAAGAAAAATCGGCTCGCATGTATATAATAGTTCCCCATTTTTTCATCCCTTTTTCTGTTTATTTCTTGTAATCGTGTATCGTTACGCCTTTGACTACTCGATTAACGGTTCCAGATTTAGAAGGAGTATCCGGTGTATTTTCAACTTTAATAGAAGAAAGCAATGACACAGTTTGCGCTGCCATGATAAAAGGTAAAGCAAGGTACCCTTCTGGTAATAAAGTATGCTGTTTGTCAAAATCGAATGTTGTACCAGAAAAATTTTGTCCTTCTACAGGCTGTGCGATAGCAACTGTTTGTAGTGCAATTTGATCTTGGTATATTTCTTCTAAAATATCTAAATCATACTTACGTGTGTATAGATCATTGTTTACAAAGACAAAAACCAGTGTTTGTTCATTTACAAATGATTTAGGCCCATGACGAAATCCCATAGATGAATCAAACATAGTACTGATTTTACCAGCTGTTAACTCTAATACCTTTAACTGAGCCTCGCGGGTCAATCCTGCTAAGCTGCCAGATCCTAAGTAAACAATGCGATTAAAGTCAGCTGCAACGATATCAGCTAATTTATCTTCATTTGATACCACTTCATTACCCATTTTAATGGCAGTATTAATATAACTTGCTTTTTCTGCTAAAGAAGATTGGTCAAAAACAAGTAAGGCAGTTAATGTCATGCAAGTAAAACTTCCTGTCATAGCAAACCCCTGATCATTAGATCGTTCAGGCATCAATAGCAAAAGATTTTTTTCATCTTTAGAAGCAGCTTTTGCTAAAGCTCCATCTGCTGCACAAGTGATGGTGATGTGTCGGATATTTCTCACAACTTGGTTAGCATTAGCAACTGCTGCAATACTTTCAGGACTGTTTCCGCTCCTTGCAAATGAAACTAACACCGTCCAATCCTCTTTATGCAGATAATCCTTTGGAGAGGCAACGATATCGGTTGTTGGAATACTTTCAAAAATGAATGAATCTGTGTTACCAGCATTATTTAAGTATGGTAAAACGGTATCCCCAACATAAGCTGATGTGCCTGCCCCAGTAAAAACTACCCGTATTTTACTAGATGTCTCTTTTTTTATTTGTTGTAAGAAAGAGTCTATTATTTCTTTTTGATTTTGATAATTCTCCCAGGCCTCTTCCCAAAGCCCAGGCTGTTGCATAATTTCTTGAGTAGTGATCATCGCTCCAAGATCCTTTAATTCATCTCGTGATTTAGTAAATAGTTGCACGTTTACTTCACTCCAGTCTATTCATCTTCTTCATCAAAATCATCTGCATTTAGTAAATCATTTACTTTAACGATACTTTCTTTGGTTTCATCTAAAATAATATGAGTATTGCCAATCATCGTCGCATTTACAAAACTGATAATCATCGGCAAGTTCATGCCAGTATATAAATCAAATGTAGAACCACCCATAATTTTTTTTGAAACAATGTTGCAGGGAGTACCACCCAATAAATCAGAGAATACAATATAATTCCCATCAAGCAAATCAGTAACTGCATCAAATTTTTCAGTAAATTCTTTTTCACCTTCGTGTGGCAATAAAGATACTGTAAAAATATTTTCCTGTACCCCTAAAATCATTTCTGCACTTCTTTTTAATTCTTTACCGAAATCTCCATGGCTTACTAGTATCAAATTATTCAATTCTATTCATTCCCTTACTTGATTCTTATTTTGAAATGACTCCTAATGCTGATAAAGCAATAGATACTACTAATACAATAAAAATAGCTTTAGTAGAAGTAATGTTCTTTTTACCTAATAACCAGTAAACAGCTCCAACAATTGCTGCTGGCAAAAGACGAGGCATGATCATATCAACATTGTTTTGTACATCAATAACTAAATCACCGATGACAGGTGTCCAAGATAAGCGAACGTTAATCATAGTTGCCACTAAAGCCCCCACCATGAATACCCCTAATAATGTAGCCGCATCTGTGATAGCAGTAAGTCGACTTTGCATCGTTGTAACAAGAGAGACTCCTTCTCTATGAGCAATTTCAAGCTGCTTCCACCGGAAGAACATTACAGCGAAGTTAACCAACATCCAAATTAATGCACCGATAGGGTTTCCATTTACGGCCATGTTAGCAGCTAATGCTCCAAAAATAGTTGGCAGCAAAGCTCCAAAAATCGAGTCTCCAATTGCTGCAAATGGTCCCATTAAACCAACTTTGATCCCTGCAATTGATTCTTGACCAGCAATGCCTTCCTCTTCTTCAATCGCCATATCGATTCCTGTAACGATCGTATTTAAAAAGTTACTTGTATTGAAAAATTGAGAATGTGTTTTCATCATTGATTTCAATTCTGGTGTGCCATCACCATACATTTTCCTTAATTGAGGTAAAATCGTATATAAGTACCCTGATCCTTGCATACGTTCGTAGTTCCAACCAAGTTGAAACCCAAACAAACTTCTTCTATTGATTTGGTTAAAGTCTTTTTTAGTTAATTTATAATTAGATTTCGTCATCTTCTATTTCTCCTTCCTCTGATGCTGAACCATTCATTTGTTGAAATTTCGGAGCTTCTGTAGTTCTTTTGTACTCTTTAAAGGCAAATGCAAATCCTATCAATGCGATAGCTAACATTGGCATGCCTGTAAATGTATTCGCAAATCCTTCTACTACACCAGCTACAGATCCGCCAAGTACTTGAATATTTCCAAATACTGTCGTTAATAAAGCCGTAATAACAAATCCTAAAATCAAGTAAGGCAAATGTTTTTTTACTGGTAAGTATCTTAATAAGATAGCGAAACCAACTGCAGGAAGAACAGCACCAGCTACAGCTAATCCATTACCCAACCACAATAATTGGTTGTTCAATACACCAACAATAGAATTGACAAAGCTTCCACCAAAACTTAGTGCTAATAGTACTGGAACTGCTCTAGATAATGACCAAGATAAGGCACCCATAAGATAGTTGCGTTCAATTCCTTTATAATCCATTTCTTCAATCTTTGTGTCAATACGATGTGCAAAGAATGTATTTGCAAATCTTCCCAAAATATCCATTTGAATCATTAATCCTGCTACTGGAACTGCGATTGCAGCGATTGCTTGCTCTGGGTTCATACCAATTCCTACTGAAAAAGCTGTAGCCAATACAGTACCAGAGTTCGCATCTATTTTTGAAGAACCTCCAAATGTACCAATACCTAAAACTGTTAATTGCATGCTCCCACCAATAATAAGTCCTGTTGTAACGTCTCCCATAATTAAACCAGCTATTAGTCCAGCGAATACCGGTTGAGCAAGACCAGTATAAACTTGTAATTCATCTAAAATTTGATAACCTGCGTAAAGCGTTAATAATATAATTTGCCACCATGCAACTGCCATTATTTTTTCCTCCTCTATCTCTTCTTTAAATATGTTGTTTTAGTAAATCCATGAACTTTTCTTCGCGATCATTTGGCACCATTTGTGACACCAATTCCACACCGTTTTCAGTAAGTTTCTTAAAATTCTCAATATCTTCATCTATAACGTTAATAGATCTGGTAATCGATTTTGATTCATCAGATTGAGACATATTTCCAACATTAATTTTTTTAATAGGTACACCTAATTCAACTAGCTTTAATAATCGATCTGGTTTCTTTGCAATAATCAGCAAGCGTTGTGAATCATATTTTCCAGCCAATAGATTTGTAGCCGCTTTTTCTATCGATAAAATACTTAATTTAACCCCTGCTGGAGTAGCTAATTTCAAACCACTCTTTTCAATTGCATTAGTGGTCACTCCATCATCTACAACCATGATTCTGTTAATGCCTAATTTTGTGGTCCAAAGATTTGCAACTTGTCCATGAATCAATCTTCCATCTATTCTTACTGCTGTGATACTCATATTAATTTTCCTCCTTATCAATTTTTTTAAATTTTGGTTCCTTTTCTAAACTTATTGATTTTGACCAGATGCCTTCTGTTTCAAAAACAATAATTTCGTTTTCTCCCTTTCTAAAGAGAGACATTGGAGCATATAGTGATAGAGTTGGCCCTACATTCCAAAATCGCCCAATGTTAAACCCATTTACTAGAACGATTCCTTTGCCAAACAACTCCATATTGATAAATGTATCTTCTGGTGCATCAATAGTAACTTTATACTGGTAAAACGATGGAGAATTCTCTTTCCATTCCTTATCAAAATCAATAGACAACGGTTCTGAAAAATCTAAACTGTATTGCTCCCAATTGGTAATGAAGTGTAAATCAGACATGACTCCTCTTCGAATCCCTTTTTGTTGCGTATCAGCCAATAGCTTGTGTCCATAATTGACACGTCCCATATTTTCTACTAGTACATCCAGCTGATTAGAACCAGAGATAGGTGAAGCGTATATTTTTTCTCCAATCTCTTCTTGGTACTGTGTAGCTATTTTTTCTTCGTTAAGGAAAAAATGAAGACGGTCGCTGCCATCTATTACACGATAAAATTCTTCATCACTGTCCTTTTTCACATAACTTCTATATAGTGTATATCCATATTGTTGACCTAGTTCTTCCATTGTTTTTGGATATTTAGATTCTTGTTTTTTAGTGATACGATCAATAATAGAAAGTAGACTTACTTTTCCACCAACCTGAATATTCGTAATGCTCATACTATCTTTCACCAATGGAGGGTGTTGTTCAATACCTGGAAAACTTTCTTGCATCATATTTTTTAAAGCAAAATATTTTTCAGTTGGATTACCTTGTTCATTTAAAGGTGCGTCATAATCATATGAAGTGACTTGCGGAAGATCTTTTCGTAATCGTGCTGAACAACCATTCATAAAACCAAAGTTCGTTCCGCCATGGAACATATAAAGATTTAAGCTACCAATCTCTAAAGCTTCCTTTACATCCTGAGTTAACTCTAGGGCATCTCTTTTTATAATTGGGTCATTCCAACGATTAAACCAACCGTCCCAATACTCCATACACATCAAAGGCCATTTTTTCCCTTTTGATTCATGAAATTCTTTTAATTCCTTAAAGTTTTCTTTTGAACGAGAACCGAAATTTCCTGTAGTCAGAATATCTAGATCCGTCATCGTCCCGGCTTCTTGCGTAGCTTTCCATGCTCCGTCTGAAGTAAAAATAGGAATGGTTACGCCTAGTTTCAACATCAACTCATAAAGCGCTCTCAAATATTCTTTATCTTCACCATATGAACCGTATTCATTTTCTAACTGCATCATAATTACAGGTCCACCGTGGTCTACCTGTAAAGGCGTGATTTGTTTAAGAAGCTCTTTATAATAGCGAGAAACTTTTTCAATAAATGCTGGATCAGAAGAACGTATCAGCATATCTTTATACGTTAGTAGCCATGCTGGCAATCCACCGAATTCCCATTCTGCACAAATATAAGGAGATGGACGAAGAATAACGAATAAACCTAACTCCTCTGCTAGTTGGACAAATTTTTTTATATCCCACTGACCAGAAAATTGATATTCTCCTTCTTTGGGCTCGTGTACATTCCAAGGAATATACGTTTCAACTGTATTAAAGCCAAGAGCTTTTAAATTATATAATGAATGATACCAGTCCTCAGGAAGAACTCGGAAATAGTGAACAGCACCAGATGTTATCTTGAATGGCTCACCGTTTAGTAAAAAATCTTCTTTTATTTCAAATGTATTCATTTGAGCACCTCCTATGTAAAGCGTTTACACTTAGTATATTAATATATTAAGTTAGCATCTGTCAATCTTTATTTTAGTAAAAATAGAAAACATTTACTAAAAAAAGAAATAAATGGTAAAATTACTTTTTTTAAGTTAGTATATTAAGCAAATGGTATAGAAAGGAGAAAGGAATGAAAATCCCAAAGTATCAACAGATTAAAGATGATTTGCTCAAAAAAATTGAAGTTGGAGAGTTTAAACATGGCGATCGATTTTACAGTGAAGCGGAATTAGTTAAACTTTATAATGTTAGTTCAATCACTGTTATTAGAGCAGTTCAAGAATTAGTTAATGATGGTTACCTCATACGATTCCAAGGAAAAGGCACATATGTTTCTCGCTCCCGTAAACGGAAACTTGTAGAATTTTCGGACATTGAAATTTACGCTGGTGAACCAGAATCGGTTGAGGTTTTAAGTTTAGAAATTCAACATAATGAAGAGAAGAGAAGAGAATTACAGCTACGAAAAAAAGAAGACTATTTTGAAATTGTTCGATTAAGGAAAGTTAATGAAGACCCATTTTTGTTGCATCTTTCTTATATTCCTAGTCAATTTATAAAAAAAGATATTCCTAGCCTTGACTATTATGATTCTATTTATAATCGTTTTAAAAGCGACTTTGACATTTATATGTATGATGAAGAATCAAAAGAAACCAACGAAATTTGCTTCCCAACAGATGATTGGGTTGCAGAATTATTACAAATGAAAACTACTGAACCTACTATCAGACAAGAAAAGAAAACTGTTTTACAAGATGGAACTGTTGCAGAAGTGGTCATAAGTTATAAAAAATGGAATTATTACAAAATAGAGCTCTCTTCATTTAAAGATCAATATTAAAAAATGAAAAAACTATATCTATTAGGAGGCAGCTAAAACTTATGGCAAGAATTGCAATTGATATGGATGAAGTCATCGCAGATTTTTACAGCAACGATTTAAAGGTATACAATGAGCTCTATGAAGCTGAGTTAACCATTAGCGATTTAAATGGACAGTATGTCAGTGAACTTTACCCAGAGACTGATAAGATTATGCGTTATATACGAAATACTAAAGGTTTCTTTAAAGATTTACCCGTAATTGAGAATGCTCAATATGTGATAAGCGACTTAATGCAAGAGCATGAAATTTTCATTACTACTGCCGCTATGGACTTTCCAAATAGTTTTGATGATAAATTTTATTGGCTTCAAAGTCACTTCCCTTCTATCAAAAAAGAAAATATTGTTTTTTGTGGCAATAAAA
The DNA here is from genome assembly GCF_040274425.1 of Carnobacterium sp. NCBI lineage: Bacteria > Bacillati > Bacillota > Bacilli > Lactobacillales > Carnobacteriaceae > Carnobacterium > Carnobacterium sp. Next base: position 1,227 of record NZ_JBEMBC010000057.1, on the reverse strand, counting down.
GCATCATACATGCTGATTACTTAATTGATGATAATATCGGTCACTTTAACAACTTTTCAGGAACGGGATTACTTTTTACAGCACACCACAATAAAAAAATAAACTTCCCCAATCGTGTGGAAAACTGGAAAGCTGTTAAAGATTTTTTTCAACAACTTTCTGAATAATTTTAAACCTGTCTCAGTTTTTTTCTGTGGCAGTTTTTTTCTATTACATTCCAAACCGATAATTTTAATACTTTTACTAAATTTTACTTGTATTTATTTACTAAACTATTTAAACTAAAGGTAACAAAACATTATTAAGGAGGAAATACAAAATGAATTTAACTAAACTGAAAAAAAGATTCAACGAACTTTTTGGACAAACAGATATGAAAGCGTTTTTCTCTCCAGGAAGAATTAACTTGATCGGGGAACACACAGATTACAACGGTGGGAATGTTTTTCCTTGTGCAATTACTTTAGGAACATACGGTTTAGCAGCAAAACGTGAGGATAAAACTCTTAACTTCTATTCTGAAAACTTTGATGAATTAGGTATTATTTCTATTGATTTAGATAACTTAGAATATAATGCAGCAGATAAATGGACGAATTATCCTAAAGGAATGATCAAATTTTTAAAAGAGTCTGGATATGATATCAATCAAGGGTTGGATATTCTTTATTACGGTAATATTCCAAACGGAGCAGGTCTTTCCTCTTCCGCTTCGATTGAATTATTGACAGGATTTATAGTACAAACACTGTTTGGTTTAGACATTGATCGATTAGAGTTGATTAAAACTGGTCAACGAGTGGAAAATGAATTTATTGGGGTCAATTCAGGTATTATGGATCAATTTGCAGTAGGTAAAGGCAAAAAAGATACAGCTATTTTACTAGACTGCAACACTTTAGAATATGAATTGATTCCAGTAGTGTTAGAAAACCATTCAATTGTTATTATGAATACTAAAAAAAGACGTGAATTAGCTGATTCTAAATATAATGAACGTCGCAGTGAATGCGATCAAGCATTAGCAGAATTACAAAAAGTTCTTACTGTTTCTTCATTAGGAGAATTAGATGAACAAACTTTTGATCAGCATCAATTTATCCTTTCAAATGAAACCATTCTAAAAAGAGCACGTCATGCTGTAACTGAGAACCAAAGGACACTTAAGGCATCCGTAGCTTTAAAGGCTGGAAATTTGGAAGAGTTTGGGCAATTAATGAATGAATC
>NZ_JBEMBC010000056.1:0-17190 GCF_040274425.1 Carnobacterium sp. | reverse complement strand
ATCACCACAGACGATGCAGAAAAAATCATCTAGATGCTTGGCATCAATGCACGGCTAGGTGCTTTATGGCGGTTCGATTCCGCCCCGTGTATTATAGTTAGATTAAAAAGAATCCAAAAAAAATCCCGATGAAAAACCTTTCATTAAACAATTGATCTGTAATCAAGATAGAATGGGCACACTTGTCATTCGCTAACGCGTACTCGCTGCCATCCTGTAGTAGACTTTCACCACCAAGTTATCACCCATACGGGCGCATTAAAAAACACCTTCCAAAATATGAAGGTGTCTTGAAATATTCATATAATAGAAAATAAATATTTTGAGAATTGAGAAGTTTTTCGAAACCTCTTAAATCTTGGTTAAATAAACTGCTCTATACGTAGCTAATCAACGTTTTTTTATGCGTAGGTCTTTTTCTTCAATAAAATTGAAAGTCAGTCTGATCTTCGTTGGACTTTTTCGATTTCTTTATCAAAGTCAGAATTGATTTTCCGATATTTATTGAATTCTTTATACTCTGATACAGCTTTTTGTTTTGCGTTTTCACTAGATATGCTTCTGTGATCTTCTAGTATTTCATAACGGTTAAACTTCAAAAACTCATCAATACTGTTAGCAAAAGCTTGCATAGAACGCGGCTTTTCATCTTCCAATAACCGTTCTACATAATCAAAATACGATGATATATTTCGTTCTAAATTGCGAATTTGCTTTTCAGACAGATAATTTTTAGCCACATTTACATCTGATTGCAAGATTCGTCCATCCGGAGAGTTTTTCCATGTTGTTAATCCCATATTTTCTTTTTCTTTATCTGCACTGTCTTGAATGATTTCCGCAGCAGTTTTACCAGTTATAGCAAAATGAAACTTATTTTGAACAGTTGCTTAAAGCTGTTTCGTTATCTCTGCGTTTTTATCATAATCATAAGAAATCTCCGCAAATATATCAGTAATTTGTTGCCAAATCCTACGTTCGCTTGCTCGAATCGAACGACCAGTTTCTAGTAATTCACGGAAATAATCTTTGCCAAAAACACTTTCGCCTTGTTTCATTCGTTCAACATCTATTTTAAAATCTTTTTGAATATAATCTTTCAAAATATCCGTTGCCCAGATCCTAAATTAATTTTGTTGCTTTTTGAGAATTAACACGATAACCGACTGAAATAATAGCATCCAAGTTATAAAATTTAACATTTTTTGTTTGCGTTTTACCTTCTATTGCACCATGTTGAGTGGTATTTTCCAAAATGGAAACAACCACTTTTTCATCTAATTCTCCCGACTCAAATATATTTTTTAGATGTTTACTAATGGCTGGAACACCTACATCAAATAAACCAGCTATTGATTTTTGGGTGGCTCAGATTGTTTCATCTTTCATTACAACTTCAATTTTTCCATCTGATTCATATAACAAAAATTGTAATTCTTCCACTTTTTCCCTCCTATCATTTATCCGTATTGTCATTTTTTTATCTATATTTTTCTTTATTTCTTATCATTAAAGCTTTCCCAAACAAAAAAACATTTTGGTTATAGTGAAAGCAACGAAAGCGCTAACTGTTCCAAAAGAACTAATGATAAAAATTTGTACACTTCATTTATAAACTATTTAATTAATCATACCAAGTCCTTCAAATAAATGAATTACCTATCAAATGTCATCACAACTCCACACCCATCTTCGATACCTCTGTCTATTCTCAACATTGCTAAACTCTTTTGGCTTATTTCTATATGAAGAACTTTAGAAAGTAAAATAGTCTATTATACTATTTTACATAGTGTGTAAGAAGCTTGCTCTATCATGAACACTGCATCTTAACTATTTTTCATTTCCCATCTGATAAATCTAACCCGATTTTTTACTGATTTCAGTATAGCAGTCGCCTCTGTATTAAAGTAGTAAACTGCATTCCCATATTAATCAAATTGCAAATCATGGTAATATCTTGATAAGAAAAAAACCAGGTCAAATATTCTTTTCCAACTAGAAAGTTTAATTTTTTCGTTTGTCAAATTAAGTTAGACAGTTCCCACTCATTAATGTAAGTCAAAAATACTTCAAGCGGCGTCTGATACTGTAATGATTTTCTGGGGATTTTGTTTCTTATCGAAGCTACTCCAGAAACAAAGGATTGATCAACTTAGTTAAAATCCATTTCTTTTGGCAAACCGTCTTTTCGAAGTAGTCCATTGGAATGCTCGTTTAAAGCTCGTTAGGATGGCGTTCCTGGATCAGCAAAGTAGATAGCCATATCATTTTGATTACTATTGGTTTTCCAATTGGAAAATTCTTTTCCACAATCAAAAGTGATTGATTTGAAGAGGTTTTTTGGAATAAAGCGGAGCCAGTTGTTTACAGCCGCTTCAATATCTTGCGCTTTTCGCCCGTTGGGCCTCAAGGTAATAATGGCTTTTGACAGTCGTTCAACCAGTGTGATCACTGTACTTTTATGATGAACACCAACGATTGTATCACCCTCTAGGTGACCAAACTCTTCTTTAAAATGAAGATAATCGTTTAATCTTTCGGATATATTCCTTTTAAAAGCCTGTTTCCCGCGTTTTTCTTTATGACCATTGGGCTTACGTTTTCCTTTCATTGGAAGGGTCGCTTGATCGAAAATCCCTTTTCTGAACTGTCTGTACAACGTTCGTACGGAACAAGCAATGGATCTTTCAGCACGACCAATAATCACATCTGGTGTCCATCCTTGAGAAACTTTCATTTGAATGTATTCTTGTTGGTCATGTGGTAAAGAAATAGAATGCCTACCACAACGTTTCTTATTTTCTTTGTACTGTTTAAAGTAATCAAGAGCCGTGTAGCCTTTTTTCAGGAAAATAACGACGTTATAAATCGTCTGACGTGAACGGCCAACGTAGGTGGCAATTTTCAAAATGGGAACGTTTTGTTGGAAATATGCTTCTATCATTACAAGTTCTTCAGTGGTAAGATGGGTGTAGGTCATTCGTGATCACTCCTATGTTTTCTTTGGTCGGAAATACATTTTGAGTGTACCACGAATGGCTTTTTTAGTTGTCTAGCTTAATCTTACAATCGGCGTTTTATAAAAAAGAGAAAATTGTATATTTAAAATGGCTCCTATAAAGTAACTTTTTTAAGAATCTACTTTATAGGGGCCATTCTTAGTTTTTATTTTTAGATTGTTACTATTTAGTTATATCAGATACCTTTTCTGTCATTACTAATTTTACTATTTTATTAACCATTTCTTGTATGAAATTTTTCACTTTGTTACTAAACTCTTCACTGGACAGATAATTAACTATTTGTGTTGAAATCATAAATATAATTGCTTTTCCAGCTTTAATCACTAATTCTGAAACTGTTTTTTTCATTTTTTTGTCTCCCTTTTCAACTCTTTAAGAATTTTTTTCAGGAATTTACTTTTTGTAGTTTTTTCTAAAAAATCATACGCAGAATAGGTTAATTCTTTTTCGGAAATATTTTCATCAAGTTCTACTTCAGATTTTAGCGAATAGTACAAAGCTGCAGGTTTTAAATCGATGCCGTTATTGAATTCTGATAATTTGCTGCTAACTTCATTCTCAATTTGTAACTCTAATTCTTCAGATAAATTTTCAATAGGTAAATTTTTCCGATAATTTAAAATCTCATTATTGATATTCTTTCTAAGAATTTGTATATTTTCTTTTTTAAATTGTTCCACATTTTTAACAACATTAGCTAATTGTCTATTTTCCAATGAACATTCCCCTATCTTTTCTTACTTGACTAACTCTACTAACAATTATCTCTGGATTATATCATCAACGAAGAAAAACAAATTATTCATACCTTCAATCCTTGGTAAATATTTCGTAAAGCAATTATTGATTGAGTAGAACTGTAATCTTATTAAAAAATCAATCTATTATAAATCATTATAAAAAATCCACCGAATTAAGCATCTCGTTTATAACGCTCCCTTTTATCCAAACATTCTGTCTGTACATATCAATTCCATTTATCGTGATAGTTTTATCACTGGAATCTCTTCCAGTGCCTCGAAAAAAAACATCATAGTCTTTAGATTTTGGAAAATTGACAGAAGTTTTTATTGTTCCATTCTTATTTATAACAGGTTTCCTATTTTTATTAATCATAACTTCCTCACGAAGACTATTATTAAAGACTTTATTTCTAACATCGTCCCAGATAGATTTAACTTGGTTTTCAATAAACTCTTCATTGAAGATAACACGTTTGAAGCCCAAAAGCTTATTGGTTAACAACTTTTCTGATTTATCTTGTTCTTGAAAAATAATAAAAAGAAATTGTCTCTCACTAAAATCGCTATAAAGTGACGAATCTTCAAAATTTATCTTCTCATCCAACCATTCATCAAAATCAACTTTGAATAATTTAGTGTCTTCAGTACGCGTTTCTTGCTTAGTTTGAGTGATTGTTTTTGCAATCAAACCAATCTCACTGAATAACTTTATTTTACCGATTTTTTTCGATTTTGCTCCAAACATTCGTGTAACGATTTGTTCAGTCACTGATTTTGATACATCTCCAGTTTGATTTAATTTCATAGGAATATTTAGAATCTGAAGAAGTTCTTGAATAGTCTTATTTTTGTATTGTTTAGTGAATTGTTTCAATTGTTCGTCTAGTTCTTCATATGTATTATATTCTTGTTCTAACTGTTCAAATTTTTTCCCAAAATACTTTTGGACCATCGTTGTTACAGTAGATCTTTTCAACCTAAATCTAGGAGGATTGGGCCATTTAGGTGCTGTGTCAATCAGCATCAGCTGTGGGCGTAATTCAGATGATATTCTTGGGTAATGTTCTGTCGGGTCTTGGTGAACAAGTTGTAAGTTGTGTATGAAACTTCTGACTATCTCCCAGTCATTCTTTAATTTTTCTCTATCTAAAGAATCAAACTCAAAGAAATCATATCCAACAATGGGAAATTTTGCGTATTCTGATGCGGGAACAGTAACTTCCGAATCATAAAGATAATAAACTAAAAGTAGTCTTTCAAGTTTATGCCAAAAACTTGAATTCTCGAAACTTTCATATACTATCTTTTTTGGAGAAACAGCTGTTACAGACATTGGTTCTTTAGCTTCAAGTTCTCCACTTACAGATTTCTTTACTCTTCTTAAACCTGTTGTTTTTACTTCCACATCTTTCCCATCAACATATAAATCTGGTTTCTGATAAGAGTCAGCTGGATACCCCAATACAGATTCCTCTACAACACTACCTGCTATACCTGTGATTTTAGGATGTTTAACTGTTTTATAAAAAACATTATTCCGATCAACATCTCCTAAGGTCTTACCAATAGTACTATCTAGAATATCTTCTAATTCATCTTTAGCAAAAACGTGACCATGTTCTCTCATCTTTTATCCTCCAAAAAATTTTATACAAATACACAATATCTTATTTTATGATCTAATAATACCATTTTTTTGTACAAAACTCTGGATCTTTTTGGTGAATTGTTGTATAATAAATCTTAGCTTACCGAAAGGGTGTTCGTATAATGAGTAAACAGTTTAATATTTTAGAACTATTTGCTGGAGTTGGTGGATTTCGCGTTGGTTTTGAAAATTCCAATGAAAGCATGTTTAAAACAAAATGGGCAAATCAATGGGAGCCTGCTAAAAAAAGTCAAGACGCCTTCGAAGTATATGATTACCATTATCCTGATAGTATGAATATAAACGAAAATATAGAAGAAATTTCAGATGAAGCTTTTCAAAGTATGGATGCAGATATAATAGTTGGAGGTTTTCCTTGCCAAGATTACTCCGTTGCTAGAAGTAAAAAAAATGAACTTGGTATCCAAGGAAAAAAAGGCGTATTGTTCTGGGAAATCATTCGAGCAGTTACTCAAATAAAGCCAAAATATCTTGTATTAGAAAATGTAGATCGCCTATTAAAAGCTCCTTCTAAACAACGTGGTAGAGATTTTGCTATCATGTTAGCTGCATTTAATGATTTAAACTATTCTGTAGAATGGCGGGTAATTAATGCAGCAAATTACGGTGGCAGTCAACGTCGTCGTCGAGTTTTCTTTTTTGTGTATCGAAATGATACAGACTTTGCTAAGAAAATAGATAAAGAATTCGAAAACAAGGAACTAGATTTAACTTTTGACAGTCAATTATATGACGATTATATTTTTACTAAAGGGTTATTTGCACGTCAATTTCCAATTGTACCCTTAGCTGTTAAAAATCGCCATGCGACATATACGTTATCAAATGATATTGTAGATATCTCAGATAACTTCATAGGTACTGTTTGGAATACTGGAATTATGAGACATGGTCGTTACTTTACAATTGATACAGTGCCAACTATGGAAGAGAATCCAGTGGCTTTGGGAGAAATATTAGTTTCTGAAGAAGAAGTTTCAGAAAAATATTTCATTACAGATCAAATGAAGCTAGAGAAGTTTAAATATTTAAGAGGTTCTAAAAAAATTGAACGTACTTCTGTTGAAGGGCATACTTACATTTATTCAGAGGGTAGTATGGCACCTACGGATGACTTATCCCTACCGGGAAGAACTATGTTGACTTCTGAAGGAACCGTTAACCGCTCAACTCATTTTTTAAATGTAAATGGTAAATATAGATTAATAACACCTATTGAAGCAGAAAGATTACAAGAATTCCCTGATGATTGGACAAAATATAAAAAAACTTCTACTGGTGAAATAGTAGAAGTACCTGATCGCATGCGTATGTTCTTTATGGGGAATGCTTTGGTAACAGGTATTGTTAAAAGAATTGCTGATGAGTTACAAAATATTATAAATGGTGATATCTAGACACACTATTTAACAATCCAGCTACTTCAAACCTTATCCTGGGTTTGAAGTAGCTGGATTTGTTTTATTATCAAAATTTTGCTTACTCTATTTCTAATCTAAAAATTGAATAGATAGTTTCTTTCGATTCCATTTTATCTTTTAAAACTACCACTAAAGCATATTTTTTGTTTATTATCTATCTCCTTTTATAATTATATAGAGAGGCATCAAAAATTTATCTTTATAACAAAAGCTATAACTATCTTGTTTTTTTGGTACCTAATAGAAAAAATAAGTTTTGAGGGAGTGTGCAAAATGAAACATCAAAAGTTAGAAACAACCCCAGAAATTTCTAAGCGAATGGCGAATGTTAAATTAAAAGGTGGAAAAGCAGAAAACATTTTAGCAAAGTCTCTATGGCATAATGGTGTACGTTATCGTAAAAATTATAAAAAACTTCCTGGTTCTCCAGATATAGCTATAACAAAATATAAAACAGCTATATTTGTCGATGGAGAATTTTGGCATGGTGAAGATTGGGAGAATAGAAAAAAAAGATTAAAGAAAAACCGGGATTATTGGATTGAAAAAATCGAAGAAAATATGGCTAGAGATAAAAGAAATGATGCTCTGCTTATTGATTTAGGTTGGACTCCTGTACATTTTTGGGAAAAGGAAGTGCTAAAGAATAAAAATAATTGTGTGAATCAAATTTTGAAACTACTAGATGATACAAAAAAGTAAAGTCACCAATAAAACATTTTTTTGTTTCAGTAAAAAACTTCTCATCCCTTAACATCAACATATTAATTTTTCCTATAAGTCAAAATTTAAATAGTTGCTATAACCATTTTCTTTATTTTAGATATGTTATATATATTTTTAAGACGGTACTATTAGAAAATACAATCAATAGTCAAGTTTTTATGAAATAATGAGAAGCATGCCTTTAAAATCCAACTCATACTTAACCTATTTATTATCTAATAACGACGCTCTGATTCAATTATTTTTTTCATTTCTTCAATTTCGTCATCTTCAAACTCCGGCGTGAGATAACCACCATCAATAGCTTTTTTCATTCGTTCTTCTTTCTCTGATAATCTATCATATATCTTTTGATCGATAAAGTTAAACATTTCCATATCAGTGACTGTCATTAAATAATGATATCTAGTATGTTGATTTTTCTTTAATCCAAGTCGATGTATCCGATCACGAGACTGAAGCATAAATGTAAGATTATAATTATATTCAAAATAAACCGCATCGTGTACAACTTTATGAAGCGATACTGACTCACCTAAAGTATTAGGGTTTGATACTAGTACCTGTATTTCACTTGTATTTTCTTTGAATGTATTAATAATATCCTCGCGTTCCTTTTGTTTAGTCCCTCCATAGATTAATTTGACGTTGATTCCTTGTTGATTAAGCGTTTCAGTAATTTTCTTTAATGTATTAACAAATAATCCCCAAACAACCACCTTCCCATGTTTCCTTACAATATCAACAACCAGTTTTATCCCTGCATTAAATTTTGGAGACTCTACTTTTGATAAATCCCATTCTGCTACTTCACTTATTATTGAATTTTGAATACTTGTTTGTAATTCTTTTCGTGCATTTACACTGATTTGATCATACGAATCGTTATCAAAATTATTGTCCTCACTAAATCCTAATTCACTATAATTTATAGTCTGATTTACAATTTCTGGGTTTGTTGATAGTTGTATCATCCTAATCCAAACCGTTAAGGGATTTTGTGCTGTCGTATAGATTATCTCTGCAAGTCTTAACTGTTCATCAGAGGGATACACTGTGATGAAGTTATCGGCATCTGCTGGTGGGACACCTAAATCTTCCTTATTTGTTCTCCAGAAGTAAGGAGTAAGTTTTTCATTTATTTCCTCTACTTGCCATCCATCTGGATTTTTAAGCATATTTTTCTCAAAACCAAAGTAGGACCTATATTCTTTTTTAAATAGAATATGTAGAAAATTATATATATCTAAATAACCATTTGGGATAGGTGTCCCTGTCAAAACGTATCGATAATCAGCTTTATCAGAAATCTCCAATGCAGCTAATGCTCTTTTCCCCTCTATGCCTTTTACTCGGTGAACCTCGTCATAAACAATCATAGTATTTGAATCATAAGATAGACATTTAATAATAGATTCTTGGAATTTAGGAAGTGATTCGTAATTAACTAAAATCATATTTGCAGTACTCCATTGTGATTCCAAAATCCGTCTATCTCCATTTATTGTTTCATCGTGAACACTTATTGCTCTTAATTCTTTTTTATTTTTAAATATCTCTTTGAATTCTTCCGTCCACGACATAAACGCATTAAGAGGACTTACAACTAATATCCTCTTAATAGGCTGTCCTTTCTTTTTACTATTTAGATATGCAAAAACACCTAGCAACATCGCTGTTTTTCCAGAACCAGGAACAGAAAAATTAGCTGCTCTTTTTTGGGTCAACATATACATTGCTGATTCAAGTTGCAAAGGTACGAGAGGTCTATCTACTTCACTCTCTACAATATATTTAAATTCATCAAATTCTTCCTCCCACCGTGCATCTTGACTTTTCAAAGTTAAGCCCGCTTTTCGGTACTCTTCAATTGAATACTTTTGACTATTCACAAAATTTTCGATTCGAGAAGTAACTATAAAATTGAATTTATGCTTATTAGATTGTTTATTAGCCAAGGTTATAATTTCCTCTACTTCTCTATAAGTCAAGTCTCTTCTAAAATAAGGGTATCCTTTTAGTTGCTCAGTGTAGGCCATAAATTTAGTTTTAAAAGATTTTTTTGTAGTTATCTTTTCATCACTTTTATCAATAAAAAATATATACTCGTCATCCATATCCAATATTACAGAATTATTTTCTGGATTAGGTATGTTTTGGATTCTACCAATATCATATTCTTGAATTAAAGAATAGACAGTATCCGTTGCATCGACAACTCTTACACCGGGATATTCATCATTCCATAAGCTTTCAAATTCTTCTCTTTTGTCTTTAATTCTGTTTCTTACATTTATACTTATATCCCAAGAAAAATCAACATCAAATGAATCAAAATTATTTTCGATAGCATTCGCTGTCTCATTCAATGACCCATTAAAATATATAGCATCATTTTGCAAATCTTCAAATATTCCCCATTTAGTATGAAACAAGCCGTTTTTGATTAATCCGAATTTTACATCTGCTTTATTTTGAGAGATTAGAAATGCTAGATTACCTAATCGTTGTTTGTCCAGTTCTGTTATATTTTCATTTTTAGATCGTTGCTTGTATCCAGTCTGAATTTCATTAAAATCCTTTTCAGAAATATTTTGAGAGATAATGAATTGAATATATCCTCCATTTTCAGAAAATCTGTCCAATCCATCAGAATAAACTGATAATGCTTTACAGGAAAAATAGCCACTAACTCGTTTATAACTAATCGCTTCTTTCAATGCCTTATTATAAAACTCTTCGGAAACATCATCTTTTAATGAGTTATAACTCGATTTGAGTTTTCCATTTAAATCTTTAAGCATTTTTTATTCCCCCACTAAAAGTATATGAGTTATTTCTTCTTGCAATATTTTCAGATTACTAAATAACTTTTCTTTTTCAGGTTTTGATAGGTATTTAAATATATTTATATCAATAGAATCAATATTGTTGATTGCTTTATTGACTAAATTTATTGGTTCAGTTCTTTCCTTTAAATTTTTTGTTTTCTCAGAATGGTTAGCAAAAACTTTTTTTACATCTGCTAAAGCATCTGCCGTCTCTATATTATTTTTTAAGGTATCAAACAAGCCAATAACACTAGTTGTTTTTTCTTTTGTATCTAATACATCTATAATAGAGTCTGTTGCATCTTCCATCTCTGAAATAAATGTATTCTCATTTTTACTATTAACGACATTTTGAACTATTGTTCTAAAATCATCTTTATAGTTTTCTTTTGTAGCCCTGATTTGTAGTATCTTAGCAAACAAACTATTTAATAATTGTTCTGAGTTAGCATTATCTTTAAACTTCTTATATTGAGGAATTATATTTTGTATCGGACCATCTAAGTCTAAGTCCTTAGCTAATGCGTAGTTGTCAGGATTAGCATTGGTAAACTCTAAAAATTTCACTATGATTTCAGCTTCTGTTATACGTTTATGTACTTCATTCGGAGTAAGATTTGCATATCCAGCATATTCTTTAGCGGTCATCACATTATTAATAACAATAGTTTTATAAGCGTCAACAGCTCTATCAATTGCATTATAATCAACTTTACCAAGTTTTCCAAATTGTATTTTCAATTCTAAAGACTTGATTTTTTTAAGATCATCATGGTTCTGTACAGACAAATCATCAAGTATAACTGCCTCAAAATATTGTTGGTCAATTATCTCAGAGTCTTGTTCAATAAGTCTTTTTGCAGTAAAACGGCGATTACCATCAATTACACGTCCATCATTTAGTACATACCCTGGCTCATCTTGTCCTTGAATGGCAATGTTTCTTTTCAAATCATTCATTTGATTCTTAGTGTTACTTTCTCCATCATCTTCTAGAATTTTTTGAATAACCATATTGTACTCTTCATTGTGTCCAGAAGTTAAATGTCCATTAATGCTCTCATAATTAGAAAGAGCTACACCAATGCGCCCATTTTGTTCATTATAGTACAAATATTTTAATGGAATTGCATACGTTTTACCGCTATATTTTTTCCCATTAGGTTTTTCAATTTGTACATTTATATTATGTCCTCCATCTTTTACTATTCCGGCCTTGTACAGTTCTAATAAATTGATATTTTCCATTATCAATAAAACCTCCTATAAACTAATTATTTCTTCTACATACTTTATATTGAACCAAAATCTTTGTTTTACAATTTCCTGTCCAGTTGGTAATAAAACAGTGTCCATACCATTCTTTGCTCCTGGTCTCAAATGACCTAACTCATTAAACTTAGTAGATGGTAAATTATTTTTATTAATTGTTCGTCCATTAGTTTGTTTAATAGAATTGATTTCAAGCTTATTCTCTTTTATTAAATATCTTACTTCTTCCCAAACTTCTTTAAGACCATGAGTTAAATCATAATCGGACATCTTCCAAACTCTTACATCTAGAAAAGTCATTTCACTGTCATTAACTCGCTTACCTCTTGGAAACTGCTGAAAAATAAAAAATACTAACGTTTTTTCTTTAAAGTATTTATATAATGAACTGTCTTTCCAGAGGTTGTCACTTATCCAATCATCAAAATCAACTGGCATAAACGACATTGCTTCCGCTGGTTTTTCCATCCCAGTTAAACGAACGGTCTTTAGAACAGCATTTATTTCTCCATCACCAAGACTAAATTGATTTCCTTTTTCACCCATCAGCTTTAAAGCTAATTGAACAAAAGATGCTTTATTGTCTTTATACATACCAAATAATTCTTTGAGTTCAGAAACTTTCTTTCCTTTATAACTTTGAATCTTTTTATCAACTTCAGCTTGAGCATAAGCAATTAATATATCATTCTTACACATATGTACATCCTCCTAAATGAAAAATTAGTCCTTTATTAGCCCAGTTATTTCTTCTCTTATTTTAACACAACATCTGATTAGTAAAGAAGAGACAAAAATTGGTATATATTTAATATTGATTCAAATCTAAATAAAGTACTTACTAAATATACTATCACTTCCACTCTTATTAACTAAATATTTTTCATAACATTCAATATTCTATGCTACCATCTTTACTCTTGCTCCATAAAAGAAATGGCGCCTCTCTAAATTGACTGACTGGATAGAATCAAATTGTATACAATTTCACTAAACGAAGTGACTCTATAATCTATATAAACAAATTAATAATTGTAGCAAGATTTAGTGTTATAAGATGATTGCTAAAATACAACTTATCTTATGAATTAAGAGGAATTTTCATATTTCGCCGATTGTAAAATTAAGCTAGACAAACAAAAAAACTCATTCTATCTTTGATGAAATCAACTATCAAAATGGAATGAGTTTTTTCTATGATATTTTTTTGCCCTTTTAAAGTATAAATACATAAATAAATCAGCTTATTTATTAAAAATCTTAGGACCTTTACGCATGTTTTTCATATCATTTTTTGGATTGGTAGTTTGCTTAGATTTCCCACCGCCTGCTTGTTTCTTTTTAATTAACTCTAACATTTTCTCTTTTGAATTCACTTATCACACCACCTTGTTAGTGTAACACTAAATACTTTCAGTGAGATAAGAGGAATAATGACTACTTTAATGGGATGATTCTTTCTCTATCCTAGTGAGTTCTTAGAATGATTAATCCATTCTCAAGACACCACTATTTATTAAATCCATTATTTTTTTCTATATCCTTTGCCCACCATCACAATATCTGGTTTTACATTCATCATTAAATAATACAGGATAAATCGTGAAGTAACAAACAAATTTTTGTTTATTGAGCAGATAATTTGTCCAAGGAATGTCCATTATTCTATTAAAATGAAATTCGGTAGAACGGTCAGAAAAAGTAGTATTAAAGTTTTTACCATTCCATAGCATAAGAAAATCCTTTATAATGGGAATGAATGATATCTCTAAGATACCAACCCTTACTATCACGATTATGATTCCCTTGATGTGCTTTTGAATAAACTCTTAGCCAATTATTAAGTTATTTATTCTCTCTGTTTTAATTTCGCTTTATAAAGGACTGATACGATTGATAATGGATAGACTAAACGATGTGACAAATTCCTATAAAAAAAATTCGACTTTCTATATATTAAGTTTATTCTTTCAAGAACATATTCACGAGATTCCTTATATTACAATGGATGAGGTTGCTATTAGAACCTTTGTATCAAAAAGCCAAATTTCTAAATATGTCAGATATTTAGACTATAAGACTTACATTGACTTTAAAGACGCTTGCGTAGAATACCTTGAATCCTTAGAGAGACGCCGTCACGATTCGAAAGAATCTAATAATATGAAAAATACTATTCTAAACTTTACAGATACTATGATTCATTTTCTTAACTCTTTAACAAGTTTGTTAGACTATAATCACCTAGAGTTATTAACTGAACAGCTTACTTCCGCAAGCACTATATTTGTATTTGCTCAAGGCGATGCGCGCTACCTCTGCCATCAGATCCAAACAGAACTACAAGTGATTAACATGAATGTTATTATTTGCGATGTTGATTTTCAACATTCCTACGATATTAGCGACGATGATTTATTATTAGTACTCAGTATTGACGGCAATACTTTCAAGTACGACAAACGAGTAGTGAAAAGGCTCGAGGAAACGAATGGAACAAAATGGCTCATAAGTTGTCAAAGTAATATAAAATTCAAAGGGCAACTGTTGCATGTTCCCATACAATACGGAAAATTCAATGCCTACTTCTTCAAATATGTTATTGATTTATTAATTCTCAATTTAAAGCAAACCTATTAAGCTTGTTCGTCAAGGAAGTTTCTTTTAAAGAAACTTCCTTTTTGATTAACAACATATCCCTTATACTTTGTGATAAGAGCAAGGAGGAATATACATGTCATTTCCAAACAATTTTTTATGGGGCGGAGCAACCGCTGCGAATCAAACAGAAGGTGCTTACGATGTTAATGGACGAGGCCCATCAAATCTAGATTATATGCCATACGGAGATTTACGTTTCCAAGTAGGTACAGGAAATTTGGACCCTAAATCTTTACCAGAGGATACTTTTTTCCCATCAAGAGTCGCCATTGACCATTATCACCATTACAAAGAGGATATTGCACTGATGGCCCAAATGGGATTCAAAGTCTATCGGTTATCACTCTCTTGGTCAAGAATTTATCCTAAGGGAAATGAATCAGAACCTAACCCGTTAGGCCTTGATTACTATCTGAATGTCTTTAAAGAGTGTCGAAAGTATAATATTGAACCTTTAGTAACCATCAATCATTTTGATATCCCTATGCATTTGGTTGACGAATATGGTGGATGGAAGAATCGTCAAACTATTGATTTTTATTTAAAATTCACCGAAACATTGTTTAATCATTATAAAGATTATGTCAAATATTGGCTTACTTTTAATGAAATCAATATGGTCTTACATTTCCCTTTTGTAGCAACAGGCTTAACTTTTAAACCAGAGGATAACAGAGAGCAGATAACAACTGATGTAATCCATCATCAATTAGTCGCCAGCTCTAAAGCTACTCAGCTTGCTAAAAAAATAAACCCAGATTTTCAAATTGGATGTATGCTGGCTGCTGGAAGTTATTATGCTCAGACGCCGCATCCAGAAGATGTATGGAAATCTATCCAAGATTCACGTGAAAGTTATATGTTTTCAGATGTCCAAGTAAGAGGAAGCTACCCTAATTATTACTTGAAACAAATCGAACAACAACATCTCACTCTTCCTATTAAAGACGGTGATATTGAGGTTTTAAGAGACCACACAGTAGATTTTATTAGCTTTTCTTATTATTCTTCAAGAGTAAGCAGTGCCCAACCTGATGCTGCGAATCAAACTGAAAGCAATATTTTTGCTTCAGAAATCAATCCTTATTTAGAAACTAGCGAATGGGGTTGGCAGATTGATCCATTAGGATTTCAAATTACAATCAATGAAATTTATGATCGTTACAACAAACCTATGTTTGTTGTAGAGAATGGTTTAGGGGCTGTCGATAATTTAACAGAAGATGGTGAGATTCATGATGATTACAGAATTGAATACCATAAAGAACACATCAAAGCCATGTCTGACGCAATCACTCTAGATGGTGTCGAGTTAATCGGCTATACATCATGGGCATGTATTGATTCTATTTCTAATGGAACTGGTGAAATGGCTAAGCGCTATGGTTTTATTTATGTTGACCGAGATAATTCCGGTAAGGGAACATTCAGACGTATTCCGAAAAAATCTTTTTATTGGTATCAAGAAGTAATTAAACATAACGGTGAAAATTTAAATGAAAAATAAATTTAATCTCACTTCATTATTTCGTTTCTTTCTTCTTTTATTCGGGTCTTTAGTCATGGGCTTAGGAGTTTCATTGTCCATATCAACAGGTTATGGAAGCGATTCTCTTTCTTGGGTCTGGCAGGGTATTTCACTTCATACTAATTTATCTTTAAATCAAGCCAATATGATCATCACTTTACTAATGCTGATTCCACCTTTAATTTATGATCGCGCTCAATTAGGCATTGGGAGTATTCTCCAACCTTATATTGTTGGAGCAACTGCCGAATATACATTAAACCAAGGACTCAGTAATCCGGGCAACTTTCTTTTCTTAATTATAGGTATTTTATTACTTGGGATTGGAGCCGGTATCTATACTAGTGCAAATCTAGGGAAAGTGCCTTATGATGCGTGTGTTTTTTGGATCAGTAAGGTCACGAAAAACTCAATTGGATTGATTAGAAGCTTAGGAGATCTGTGTCTCTTTATTATTGCTTGGTTGCTTAATCAGCATCTTATTATTGGTCCTTTAATCTCCGTATTTCTGATTGGTTACATTCTAAACACGACATATAATTTAATTAATACGTCTTTACAAAAGAGTAAGTACACGCTATTTAAGTAATGCGCTTAAAAACTTTCTGATACTAAACAAAACATCATGTTATTATCTTACTTTCTAGAAATGATGAATCAAAAGATTAAATAAACGTTAAATGTGATTCGAAATATAGTGCAATATAGACGGAGCTTAGCATTAAAAGAATTAAAAACTGAAATAGAAGGATAGAAGAGCTTATTCATGCTCTTCTATCCTTCTATTTTTTATTAATCAGTTCTTATCTCTCTCAGTTATCCAATTTGCCTACAGTAAACCATCTGGAGAAGTTACTCGTTCGTTGCACATTGATTAGTTGAACTGCCGAATTGACACATTCAGAAATAGCTATGTTTAGATGGCTACAATGCTTTTGATCTGGTTTAGAATAACTTTATTTTAAATAAAAAAGTATTGATGTTATCATAGAGATACAAGAAATCTTAATTAGAATAGGTTTGAACTGAATGCAAAATACGCTAATTGTTTGAAAGGTGTGTAGAGGATGAACAAATATCAAAAACGTACTGTTTCTATTTCAATTGCTGCACTTGTTGGTTTTTTAGTCTTGTCTTTACTAACATCTAATTGGAAATTCTTTTTATGGAGTTTATTGCCTATTTTTATGGTTTTGATGCTTTCATTTACTGCTAAACCTGATAAAAAAAGCAGTCGGAAATAAAAGAAAAATTCTATGTCTCTTCTTTTTCTAAAAAAATTGTTAATTTAGGAGGACTTTATGAAAAATTTT
>NZ_JBEMBC010000055.1:0-17606 GCF_040274425.1 Carnobacterium sp. | reverse complement strand
ATGATAGCATTTCAAAATATGGATCAAGAAAAAATCAAAGAAATTGAAGAATAAGCTTCTTAGGCTTTTATTCTTCAATTTCTTTGATTTTAAGTGTCTCTCAGGAGCATTTTAAGAACATTTTAATTTGTTTGTATGTATCTATATCTATATAGTTGCTTGAGTTACATTCATTTCTACCTATAGAATGTAGTTCAATTTTTTTTGCTATTTGTTATACCGATAGCATATTGGTGTTTCTTAACTCGTGGGGTTTTCTACTTAATCTAAATAAAGATTTCCTGAAAATAATCATTAGTGTGTGAACCAAAAACTAAATACTCGAAAAAGTGTCCTTTATAGATAAGCTATTCTATAGTGAGTCATCTGTTATAATTATGAGTAGGAGGGATTTTTATGAGCCAAAAAACAATTTTTAATTTAAAAGAAAAATTACTTGAAACGTATGACGTTTCATTTGATTACAATGGTATCTCCGGTAAGCGATTAGCCGAACGGTTAGGAGCTTTGTCAAAAATCGGATTAACAGAACAGAATGGTTCTTATCGTACGGGTTTTTCATTTGAAGAAAAAGAAGCAAAAGAACTGGTCATGAAATGGATGAAAGAATCCGGACTTTCTGTACATCAAGATGGAGCAGGCAACGTATTTGGTCGGCTGGAAGGCAAACGCCCAGATGTACCTGCCATATTAAGCGGTTCTCATGTCGACAGTGTCCCAAATGGTGGACACTTCGATGGTCCATTGGGAGTATTATCTGCTTTAGAAGTTGCAGAAGCTTGGAGAGAGACAGAATTCACACCAGAAAAACCTTTTGAAGTCGTTATTTTTTCTGATGAAGAAGGATCGAGATTCCATGGTGGTTTGAATGGAAGTGAAGCTTTTATGGGATCAGGCGACTTAGACGAGAAGATAAAAAAGAAAGACACTAATGGAGAAAGTTTTGAAAAAGTATTGCAAGATGTGGGGTTAAGTCTAGAAAGTTACTCTAATGCCAAACGGGATTTGGATGATATCGAAACCTTTATTGAAATACATATCGAGCAAGGAAAACGGTTAGAAAAAGAAGAACTTCCTTGTGGAATTGTGACAGGAATTGCCGGACCTCACTGGTTGGAATACACCTTTCAAGGAGAAGCGGGTCATGCAGGAAATACACCGATGAATGACCGGAAAGATGCCTTACTTGCTGCCAGTGAGTTTATAGTCAAACTCAATCAAATTCCACAGCAAATTAATGATACCGCTGTAGCCACAGTAGGAAAACTTCATGTAGAACCTAATGGAGTTAATGTCATCCCTGGGAAAGTTACCTTGTATGTCGATAGTAGAGATATCTATGAAGAATCAAGAGATACCTTAGTCAATCGCATTATTCAGCTTGGAGAAGAAATTGGAGTATCACACAAATTGTCTGTTACGTATAAAGAAACCTTAAAGAGCCCACCTGTGCCAATTTCTGAAGACCGGCAAGAGCTACTTGAAGAGGCTATGAAAGTAAACAGCATTCGTCCTTATCGTTTGCCAAGCGGAGCAGGACACGATGCAATGGTTCTCGGAGAACAAATTCCGATAGTCATGCTGTTTGTTAAGAGTAAAGATGGCATCAGCCATAACCCGGCAGAATGGTCAGACTTAAATGACTGCATCCAGACCATACACGTACTCAAAACCTATATAGAAAAATTGCAGTACTAAATTCCAAATAAAAAATATAACCTTGTAGTGCAAAAAAAGAACACAAAAAACGGTGTAGTTCATACTACTTCGTTTTTTGTGCTCTCGACTCTTATTCTGCTTTACATGACAGTATTAACTTATTTATATCCAATTCAACTTTTCTTACTTTGGGTTACTAGTGTAGTAAGCGACATGCCTAACCTATACCTAATTAAGTATTCCTATAGAAAAATTTATTATATTTTTTATTTTGTACTTAAATCATCTATTGTTTCTTTTAGTAGTTCATATTCTGATATCGATATAGTGGTTTCTTCCATATTTTTTTCTAGTAGTCTATTTAGAGATTCCATGCGGCCTTGCAAAGTACCATTATTGTAGTGGTTAATTATTATTTCTTTTATCACACCAAACATAATAATCATCTCCTTAAATCTATAATGAATAAATTGGATTTTACTCTATTAATAATATCATAACTTGACGTCTTCCATTTTATTAAAATTTTCGCAATACCGTTCCCAAAAACAAGTGTTTTTGGTATTCTGTTTTTGTATAAGCTAATGTAGTCAAAAATCTTTATAAATTCAGCTTTTTAAAGATTACCAAATCCTATTACAAATAAGAGAATTAATACTTTATTAGGAATATTTTACAAAAGAAGTGAAAATACGATTTCTTTGCCATCTAAGATTTTCGTAATATTCAAAAAAATTGCCAATTAGTTCCAGAACAACAATTAGAAAAATTCATGAAATTTAAAACAAAAAAAAGTCTTTCAGATAATGGCTAATCATTTAATCAATGAAGATCCGCTATCATCTGTAGCGGTCATTATAGCGATTCATGCTGATTTAACGGATTATATGCAATATAATCGCGGACAATTAAAAAAATGAAAATATGATTCTAAGTGCGGAGTTTCAAAAGGCATCATCTTAAGAAACTCGATTTATTATGACACAGCTCATTGATAATCTTGCATATCTCTTAGATGTAACAGGTTCAGATGATGATAAACTCTTAGAAATCCTGGATATGCTCGTTTTCAGATGAAAAAGGCTGAACAAGACAGATGGTACTGAATTACTCACTGTTACAACGGCTAAAGGTAGCAATGTCTTCTTACGGACATTGCTACCTTTAGTCTATTCTTTGTAATTTAATTCGACCTTTATTAGGTTGAACTCCTCTATCATTAAAGTAACGTCCTTCTAAAGTTTTATCCTTTTTATGAAAATTCAGCTGGTTTACACCTGTATGGTGTCCAGACTCTACTTTAAAATTATTACTTTGATTCTCATAAATGAAGTCCAGTTCGGTAAGGAAATCATCATCCCTCCGTATCCGAGCTAAAGAACTATTGGAGTTGGAATCTCCAAAAGTTGATACAAAGCAGATACCGGTAAATGTCTGAGAAATATGGAGTTCCATAATTATGTCCTTATCTTCGTCGAAGCTAGAATTTAGTATTCCTTTATACGACCCATTTAAATTGGGAATCCCTGTCAATTTACTAATGAGAGGGAACTTCCAAATCCACTTATCAAAGAGACAAAATAGAAATTTATAAATTACAATAGGGGTAATTGCAATAGAAAGCAATGAGAATCGAGATAATTCAGCTATCACTTGGGAAGTATCTTCGATGTTAATTAGTTTTTCTATAATACCTGTTACTTCAAGTAAAAAGAAAATTAAAGCAGATAAGATTATGAAAAAATATTTAATAGATCCTCGAACCTTACTATCTACGGAATATGGATGCATTCAATTATTCCTTTCTCGTTTGAAACGGTAATAGTTAACCTCTGGTCTTTCCCCATAATAATAAGAATTGTATAAGGAAAATAGTTACTCTTTTTTTCGGAAGTTAATTCTAAAATTGTGTGCTTATCTCTCTGACTTGGTATAGGAAGGATATTAGGATGTGTGTGCCACTCTCCTAAATAATTTAATTCTCCTTGAGTTTCTTTCCATAGACTGTCTATGACTTTTTGCGCTCTCTTGCCATTTCTTATATATGCTAAAGAGAAGAGTTTCTTACCTTTAATAGGTTCTGCCTTTTCGATAAAAATAGTCTTCCGGTTTCGGGAAATTTTACCAAAGAGAATTCCTCCTATTTCCCAGTACCGTGCTTGTTTATATTCTGCCTTAATTTTATCTAAGACTGATTTTTGGATACAAAGAGAGTAAGGAAAAGTTTTATTATTCATCAATTCTACGGATAAATACTGATTGATCATCTTGGTGCCTCCATTTGGGAAGGATGTCCATTTCATTTTTACGTGCCTCTTTCATTTTACCAATCCAACAATAGTGATAATTACCAATTTTTTCTAACCCTTTTCTGTTGACTAAGTAATCTACTAAATTTTGTGTAAATAGCTGCATATCAAATCCAGAATAAGGCATAAATCGACTTTGACATCCAGCCTCCGCCCGCGAATACTGAGCAGGATCCCTAGTAATTCCAATTTTAATATTTCCTGTGGAATCGAAAATATAGTCTTTTGTCTTTTCGTCAATCCTATTATTCAAGATTAAAGCATGTCCTGCTACCAAAAATGGTTCCACCCATGCTACTACAGTTGGTTTTTTTATTTTTCCAGATTCAAGTAACTGAATAATTTGTTCCTCAATATTTTCATCTCCTGTAGCAATTACTAGTAAATCATATTCTTCTTTTATCAAATTTCCCTCTTTCCCGAGAAATTCGCGATAAAAACTGTGGGTATGTGTATCAATTTGTATAGCTGGATAGTTGGAATTTATTCTGCTTGCGACCGCTAATGTCTTGGGATATCCCATAAAATCCACGCCGCACAAATGTCGACCGATATTTTCGCTTTTTAGTGATTGATTATCCTGAAGAATAAGTTTGGAGAAATCCCCTGTATCGCTGAGACTTTTGCTCAGAAAGCTACCAAGGGATCCACAACCTACTACATAGGCTGTTTTAACATCTCTATTTGGAACACCCGCTCCCCCACGAGTTAGAACCCTCACATGAGAAAAGTCTTCTACACTCAAGCGTCTGACTCTTTTTCCTTTATTGAATTTTATAATTCCTCTCATAGATTTTTCTTTTTTTACCTTTTCTTTTGGAAATACCATGCTAGGGATAGTTAGAGCTACTAAGCTCTTAACCGGTAATTCCTCATTTTTAATTCCTAAAATAATTAAATTAAATTTGGAAGATGAGTAGTGCGTGCGTAGATAATTGAGAAAAAATGGGAAACAGGACTCATCTTTTAATAAATAATATAAATCTTTTATAGTCTCAATGGGTTTCAACAACCTGATTTCTTCCACTGGCAAATAAACAGCTACTTCGCTATATTTTCTTGTGACAAGCGAAAGATTATCACAAAGATTTACTATTGATCCCAAACTCACGTGAGGGCTCTTGACTACCATGCGTATGTCCTGATCCTTATTCTCAAAAAAATGGGAATCCAAAAGTGTAGGAGAATTATAATCTTCCAGCATCGAGTAGATTTTCATGGACTGGTTTTTTCCCCAAAGGTCCAAAAATTCATAGGGATATTCTGAGAGGTTACCTTTTTCTTTGGATTTTCCCAACAGTTCTTGTGCTCGCTGCAAAGTTTCTACAGCTATCTGAGAATAATTTTTATAATCATGCCTGTCGGAAGCTTCTTCAAATAGGCATAAACGATTGCCTACAATCATGTGAGCGACCTCAAAACTTAAGGATCTTTTCTCCTTTAGGTAAACTTGTAAGAAAGTAAATGGATAGTCTTCAGGGATTATTACTTCTAGCTTCACCTCTTCTTCCCTTACATTGAGAGAAAGCTCGATTTTATTATCCATAATAACTGATTGATATCCATTTTCTTGAAATATTTGACTAATATCTTCAAGCGTAATGTCGATTTTTTCCACCTACACTTTCAGGCTGATTTGTTTTTAGGTAATCCTCGCTATTTTTATTTTCGCTGTTTCCCAGAGGAAATCTGCTACCGAATAATTCTATCAACACTTCAGAAGCTTCCCGTTCATTTTTGGAGTCATATATAGCATCATTAATTTTATTCTTTAGGATTTTCAGATCTTCCAGTAG
This sequence comes from Carnobacterium sp., assembly GCF_040274425.1. Classification (NCBI taxonomy): domain Bacteria; kingdom Bacillati; phylum Bacillota; class Bacilli; order Lactobacillales; family Carnobacteriaceae; genus Carnobacterium; species Carnobacterium sp. The sequence goes on along the minus strand of NZ_JBEMBC010000055.1, from coordinate 11,842 downwards.
AGTTTGTTGTTCGCTATAAGTATAACTGGATAGAAGATCTTCCTTCTTTGGTCGTACGGGCTTACAGCAGGTAAAATCATCTTCCAAACGATCAATAATATTCGTTATGGTTCCTAGTAAAATAAGTGAATCATTCTCCTCTGAATAAAAACACTCTGACGCAAGAATAGTTATGGTGATTCCTTTCAGATTAATTGAATTATGGTGTGTCCAAGTTTTTAAATATCTTACGGTTCGTCGAAGCTCCTTTCCATTTTCCTTTACTTCCTCCGTAAACCAATCAGAGAAAGCTTTAGGGTCGCTTATCTGCCAATCTTTTGTAGTGTGCGCAAGATAAGCGACATCTTTTCCTAATTCATCTTTGCCCATAATATAGATAGGTAAATCAATGTGATAGTTGCCTTGGTAATTAACCCGTACGCAAGTATCTTTATCAGTAATTTCTTTTGTATGGTCTTCCACCGCTGATAGGATATCCTTATGAACAGAAGTAGGAACTGGCCAATTAGTTTGATCGGTTGCATATCCTTGAAGATAGACACCGTTATCCAAATCGAAGTCTTCCTCTTCTTTTGGCATGATAGCAGTATGCATGTGAAAAGATCCCTGTGAGCTGTGTTTTGGTGCTATCAAACCCTTATCGATATAATAAGTATTGATTTTCTCCCTCAAGGTATCTCTACCTCTGCGTATATTTTCTTTGTAAGTATCCGTTAAAACAATTTTTTCATTGAAAGTAGAAAATAATTTTGACAAGTCATTCATTTATATTCCTCTTCTCCATTTTTCAAAGTACAGATTAGTCCTTTATTCCTATTATAACAGTATGGATCAAATCTATCTACTATATATAGTTTTTTTGTTAGGAAAATATCTACATATAGTGTTTCGAAAAATGGTGCAGTCCTAGAGGCAAGATATTTTCTTGAATCACATTCTTATATGCCTACTTTATTACCTTCCAATCGGATAATCAGAATACGGAGTTATCAGAATCTCAATATGGATTTTATATCCTTCCTAATTCTTTTATAGTTTTCTTTTATAGCGAGTTAAGGTACTCTTGCTAATTCCAGTCATCTTCTCTACTTCTGTGTAGGAGTGAGTTACTAAGAGACTCATTGCCAGATTGATTTGCTGCTGAGAAAATTTCTTTGGGCGTCCTTCTCGAAATCCCGGACGCTGTTTAGCAATCTCTTTTCCTTCTTGAGTTCGTTCCACAATTAAATCACGCTCAAAGTCTGCGAAGGCGCTAAATATAGTAAAAATTAGTCTACCAGTGGATGTGTTTTCAATTACACCCAAGTTCAAGACATTAATCTTAACACCTTTTTCAAAGAGGAATTTGATTGTATTCAGGGCATTTTGAGTACTTCGAGCAAATCGGTCTAGTTTTGTCACAACCAACGTATCTCCAGTCTGAATTTCTTGAAGTAGCTTCTGAAACTCGGGACGGTCATTTTTCGTTCCTGTGATTTTTTCAAAATAGATTCGGTCGCAATGTTCCTCTTCCAGTTGGCGCATCTGACCTTCTAAATCCTGATGACGGGTACTTACTCGTGCATAGCCATATTTCATATTTTTCACCCTCTTTTTCACTTTACTTTTGACCATTAGTTATGACACCATTGTATGTATTGATTCTACTGGAATTGAAAATCATAGTCAATACTCTTAAGTTATGATCATGAAAAGGAAATAGAAAATTCCACGTCTTAATTTAAAAAGTGGAATTTTGTGATTATTTCGTTATGAATTATTTTTTTCATATTTGGCTTTTAATAGAGCAATATCTCTTTTGTTTCCCTTAACTTTTAAGCTAGATAGTATTTTGTTCTCAGTTTCGGGACTCCAATATATTTTTAGACGTTCCTTAGCGCGTGTAATCGCGGTATAAAAAATACTATGTGTTATCAATTCACCTATTTCATCTGTAAGAATAACTTTTACAGAGCTATATTCTAATCCTTGAGCTTTGTGGATTGAAACTGCATAAGCAACTTGGAAAGGTACAAACGAATCTGAATAAGTGTCATCATCTTCATCCGTACTTTTACGCTTACTTACTGAAAAACGAATAACAGAATTCCCATTTAGGGGAACGTCCATTAATTCAAAGTCATAACGTTCTGCATCTAACTCATTAATAACTTTATCCAGTTCTACGCCAAAATAAATTTCGTCTCCCATAGTATCAATACTAACAATAGTTCCTTTTAAATTATTATAAATAAGTGGAGCAAATCGTTCTGACTCATTAAATAGTACTGGATCTCCTATTTTGTAAGTATTTATTCCCCATTGAAAATCCTTATGTGGATTACTGCCTTGTAAAAAACTATTAATGTTATTTATGCCATAGAGACCATCATAATTTAAGCATAGAATAATTTCATCTTCCTCGGAATGATCAAAAATCGATTCATCTAGGTTTTGTGAATATCTATAGCTTGTTATATGTTCTAATACATCTTTATCTAGACTCCTAACTTTGTTCCAAACTTTTATGAGCCTACTATTGGTACTTCGATATGGGATAGTAAGTTCAAATACAGACGATTTGAACTCATTTGAAGAATAGGCTAAGTCAAACCAATTCCCAAACGATATAGATTCTATTTGGAATATATCTCCCACCAAAACTAGAAGTTTGAAGTTAGCCTTTTCCAAAATAGCTTTCATGTCTGCATTACTTACAGTACTACATTCATCAATAAATAACAGATCGTAATCACACTCTTCATTCCACTTAGAATTGAATTTTGCAATTGTTTTAAACGTAGAATGCGGTGCTTTAATTCTACGTTTAAGATTATCTATCGCAGGATTTGTATTTGCTAAGAAAAGCTTATTTTGATCAGCAAAGAACTGAGATATATGTTCAATCATTGTTGATTTACCCGTCCCTGCTGATCCATATATTAGAGCAAGACGAGAACCTTCAAACATTTCCATTAAATAGTTTTTTTTATCTAAACAATCAATTCCGTGAGGAGTAGTTTGTAACCATGAATCAACTGAATTAGTATAGTTCTTTATCCCTGTAGAAGTAAGCTTTTTAAGTTCTTCTATAATCCAAAACGTATCTTCGACATAACTCTTAATATAAGTAAAATTGTTATACAATTCTAATTTACGGCCAGCGTGTTTATAGTATAAGTTGGAATTATACTGATCGATTAGCATTTCCGTATTATTAAAATCATTCAATTCTTCTTGTGGTGTGAATAGCAATCCCTTTTTTTCTGTATTATTCTGAATTATTTTAGCAAGTATTTCATGTTCTCTTTCAATTGGAGATATGCATTCAAAAATATCGGTTATTCGAATATTATGTCCAAGTAAAGAGGAGTTAAAAGGCATCTCATCGAATGGAATGCATCCGAATGATAAGAATAATCCTGACAACCTCGAGCAGGATCTTCCTTCGTATTGTAACTTAATTATTTTATTGTTTAATCTTAACAATAAGTATCGAAGTATGTTAGTCCCAGGAACCCCCTTCTTAATTATTTCGCGACACTTATCCAGATTATCAAAAATAGTTGTTCTTTTTCCATTGGATGTTATTTGTTCCCGAACAAGAAAATAATAATCATCTGATGATGTCACTAAATCCAATAAATTATTACGAGACACAGTTAAATAAGTCATTAAATTATAATATTCTTTATAACTACTACTAATCTGGGTTGAATTTCCTAAAATTTTAAAAAAATTATTGAGCTCGCAAGGACGAATAGATACCTCCCATCTATCTACGATGTGGATAGGCATTTGTTTTCCCATGATATGTATATAATCTTTTTTAACAGATAGTTTTACAGCGTAGTTGCTTGAGATATCTAAATGCGTAAATGCAATCACTCTATCAAACTTACTTACCTTATCGTTAGCTGTAGTGAATGTTATCTCATAATAGATTCTTTGGTTAATAAAGAATGGTTTAATTTTCTGTACATAATATCGGTCATTATATTGACTTATATTTTCTATTGATTCCCTATTATCTATCTGTTCAGCAATTTTCTCATAGTACTCCATTAATTTTTTATCTGTATTAATAGGGAACTTGTCAATATTTTCGAGAACTGTCATTCCGTATTTCTCTTTTAAAAACACTTTTATTTTTAATAAATACTCATAATACTTGAGCAATAATCTCTCAGAGTTTTCTTCATCAGGAGTATAGTGAGAAGCAGACATTTGTAGAAAACTATGGAATTTTCTCAAGTCTTTAGTTTCTCCTTGTGATTTCACATATTTTATAGCTGCTTGAATATTTGTGTATGTATTCTCAATATCTTGTCCATTTGAATAGATTTTCAAAAAAATGTGTTCTACAAGATTTCTCGATTGTGATATTATATTTTGTGCTAAGGGTCCTCTCTCATTCACTGTAAACTTGTCGACGTTGAAACATATATTTCTGTTTATAACCATAATATCTTTATCTATCTGCAATAGTATCACTACTCCTTATAATAAAATAATGTAATTTTTAATTATGTAAATTAAAGTTATTTTCATCTTAATTAGTATAATTGTTTTTATTTTAGTAAAAACAATCTTCATTTCGTGATTTCACACATCATAATAATCCGCTCTCATTTCTTGAATTCAGGAAGGTAGATGTTTGAAGTAAAATTAATCTATACTAATTGAAATTCCGATAACATATATAATTATATCATTTTTTTTTTTATTTATGGATTGTCTACACTAAACTGTACAAAATTTATATGGTCTGCAATCGGAAGTCCAACGGACTTTTGTATCCGAGGGTTCCGTGAATCCTAAATTTATTGAACCAATGGATATAATCACTCAGTTCTACTTTCAGGTGATCAAGACTCGTAAACTGTTTTTGATAAATGAATTCTGTTTTAATTACTTTAAAGGTAGCTTCCGCTACAGCATTGTCATAGGGACAACCCTTCATACTTAAAGATCGACAAATACCAAACGTTCTCAGAGCTTCATCTATCACTTTGTTTTTAAATTCGCTTCCTCGATCCGTATGAAATAATCGAATAGAGCGAAGATCTCGGTTTATACTTGCGAGGGCTTCGTAGACTAAGTCTGCTGTCTTATAAGTACCTACGCTTTGTCCAATAATTTCTCGATTAAAAAGATCAATAAACAAACAGATATATTTCCATTGCCCATTTACGCGAACATAGTTTAAATCACTGACGATAACAGCTAGCTCTTCTTGATCATCATACTGCCTACCTAATTCATTTTTTACGGGTTCTTCATTTACCTTTGACTTAAAAGGTTTAAATTGTACCACTGTATAGCTTGAAACCAATCCAAGTTCATTCATAATCCGGCCGATTCGACGTCTAGAGACTGAATACCCTTGTTTATTAAGCTCTACTTTTATTTTACGTGTTCCGTAATTATTTCTACTTTTGCTAAAGATGGTTTGAATGACCTGGTCTAATTCATTTTCTTCCTCTTTTACTATTGGTTCATAATAAAAAGTACTTCTAGGAAGGTCAAGGACGTCGCACATTGCTGATACAGGGTATTTGTGTTGGTTACTACGAATCACATCTACCTTCGTCCTATGATCAGCGCTGCTTGCTTTAAAATATCGTTTTCCATCATAAGACGTTGATTATCTTTACGTAATTGAATCAATTCGTTTTCCTCTGGAGTTCGATTATCCTTTTCGCTAAACGAACCTGAGGTTCGACTCTGTTTTAGCCAGGTATCAAAGGAAGAAGGAGACAAGTTATATTCTTGAATAATTGCTGCTCTTGATTTTCCAGTGTCATGTAATTTCACAATTTGATTTTTAAATTCTTTGGTATAGGTACGCCTTTGTCTTCTTTCGGTCATAGTAGATTCTCCTTTTTTACTCTTCATTCGAATTTTACAAGACCTTAATTTTATTGTCCAACTAAGTGTAGCCTATCCAAAATAACATAATTAGGTGAGAAAAATTAAACTCTTCAATAATTAAGTATTTTTTGGTCTATGTGGTATTTTAATAAGAACAAAGATTTTGGGAGTGATAATACTATTATTATCAATCTTAAATTATTACTATACCCTAATAAGACATAGCAAAAAAGTAATCAATGAAATCAATATTTTTCGCATTAATTTCATTTATAAAAAATAAATAGTAGGTTTTTAAATAGATTATATGGTATAACTAACTAAAGTAGTAAAAGCAGGAACCCCCTTGCCATAAGTAGGGAATGATAAAGCAGGAGCACCCTTGCCATAAGTAGGGAACGATAAAGCAGGAGCACCCTTGCCATAAGTAGGGAACGATAAAGCAGGAGCACCCTTGCCATAAGTAGGGAACGATAAAGTTAGTTAAATGTATAAATCAAAGAGACTCCTCATAAAGATATGAGGGGTCTCTTTGGACCTTATGTCAATTATTAACAAATAACAGCATTAGAACTATATTATTAAAAGAAATTTTGATTTATTAATTTGAACTATTATTTGATATATTACCTCGAAGTACATTTCATAAACTTCCACTTTCATCAGCAACTTCAGACTCTTATTGTCGGACTAAAAATTCTTTAGTTCATTTTGTACGAAGGGTTTGGTAACCTTTTTTATTCAGATAGTTACTTTTGCTAATGGTTTTATATTATGTAATAAGTAACTAATATATAAGTAACTTAATGACTTAGCAATTAGTATCTTAGTTACTTAACATTATAAACAAAGAACTCTCTTTCCATAATGAAAAGAAGGGAATTCTTTGTTTATAATGGTTTTATGTTAAGTAATTAATTCTAGTATAGAATATAAATTAGCATGAATAATAAAATTTTTAATTTTAAAAAAAATTCAAAACCTCAACAGAATTATGCTTATTTACTACATTTTTTTAAAAAATTAACACCACTATTTCTTGTTTTTTTATACTTTACAGTAGTAGGTATCTATTTACTTGATATCACTATTTTTGCTTATTCTTATCCTGATGTAAATCAATGGTGCTAAAAAGCAACCACTGGTTGCTAGGAAGCGATCACTATTATTGATAGTATTAAAGGAGTAAATTACAAGAAAGAGGGAGATTTTTGTGCGGACAATTGAAGACTTTCGTTCTAATTATAATTCAATTATTTTTTCAAAAAAATTAAGTTCTAACAAAAAGAATACCTTACTTGAAAATTTATTAAATGAAATTAACTGTATCTATTTTGATACATATGAGAAAGAACGATCGATACTTGAACAACAGGAAGAAGCAAAAGAACTATATAAAGATATTAAATCAACTTTAATTGATTCTTAAGTTAGCGTCGGTAATTGTTTTACGGAACATTATAAAAAGATCAACATTTATATAAATGTTGATCTTTTTACTGCCTTATTCTCATTCTACGTAGTTAATTAATTAATTCTGACATTTCATAGTACTCAACTACAAGATCATCTTCACCATCTTCGTCTACTACAGGAAATTCTCTAAAGATCATAAAATCTGGATCTTCAATTATAATCTGTTTTGAGTACCTTAAATCTAAATTATCTTTTACAATAAAATCATCTGAAATGCTATCATAATAAAATTTAACTGCTCCAATTTTTAAATCTGGAAACCGAAAATCACCAATAAAGAACGCAAAAATCCCACTAGAAAAATCCATAAAATCATCTCCTTAGTTATTTAATTTCAGTTTATATTATTTTTTAAGTTACTGCTGCTACTATTTTAGAAAAGAGCATAAGTGGAAACTGATATCACTTAATTTTCATTAAGCGATAAGTTGGCTGTGCCAACTGGTTTCATAGAGATTTTAAAGCCTAAAAAAGTGGTATCACTTTTTCTTTTTTTATACTCGGCGTTTACTCATTCTATACTCGGATTACACTCGGTGTATACTCGGGTTTTACTCATTTATACTTATAGAGATAGAAATATAAATGAATTTAAGCAAAAATTCCAACATAACTGATAGCACTCAAATTACTAAATCATGTTCTTTTTATAAAGACTAAAAAAGTGTTTCTAAAAGGCCGTTTTTTGATTGCTGCTTCCCTTTAAATTTCAAGGACTATATTATTCATCTTCAATTTTCAAGACGTTCTAAAGATTTTCTACGGCCTATGAGGATCTAATTAAACGAGTAAAATTTATTTGTGATCATAAAAAAATATAATTAATGTTTCTTTTTTTTATGATTAGTTAAATATTTCGCAGCTACTTTTTTTGCATGTTTTGTTGAATTATTACTAACTAATACTCTCGCTTCTTTACTCAACCTCTTTCCTTTATGAACGACCATTTTATCACCTCTTTTTTTTATTAATACTAACTTACATACTATTTATTTCTATAAAAATAATAATCGTATATAAAATAAAATTTTGGAGTGTTTTAGTTTGAATAAAAAAGATAAAAGGAACTAAAACGTAAGTTTGATAGCACAGTTGAAATAATCAGTTACGAAAGACCAGAACATTACTCTAAGTAGTGAGATTTTTATCTGATTAAGATTAAAATCACTACTATACACGCACTATACAAACGGTCTACAAGACCTATACAATCACTATACAAATGCTATACACCGTTAGCGAAAAAGTGATATCAAATAAAAAATTTCAAAACCTAATAGGCACAGCCTATTTATCACATTTTTATACAATGTGATATCAGGTTTCCTTATGCCCTTTACCAAAAATAGTCTGAATCATTTTTTATTCCTATTTCTTTTTTTCTTTTTACTTTTTTTACATGAGTGAAACGAATTTTTTAAAATTGCGAAGCGATTTTTCACACATTTACTTTAGCACACATACGATAATTTTTATCGTGTATAAGTGCACTCTTTTTTATCCAAAGTATTCTCATGTGAACACGAAATGCCGCTTTGAAAATAATCAACTCATTTATATTTAACTATCCGTCCTTCTAAAAAAATAAAGTCGTATACTCATGGAAGGCACTTAGCCAAGGGGAATGATTATTTTGATAGGACTACTTGAAATTTTTCATGCTAACCGTAAGGCAATTATTCAATCTACAAAATTAAGTACTCGTAAAAAAACACCTTACTTACTAATTTATTAATCGATATTGAGCTTGTCTTTTTTGTAAGAGGCGATAAAGATATGTTTATTATCGAATACCAAGAAGAAGCTAAACAACTTTGTAAGGATATCAAAAAGACTTTAACTTCTTGATAAATTTAGAATTCCAATCTAAAATCCACTACTATTTTTCTGGTTTTGTCTTCATTGATCCCACTAAAGCGATAGGTGATTTTTTCGCTGCTACGACAGGCTAATTCCATAAATATGGCACGTCATTGGTTTTATTGTCATAGTAATTAATTTATTTTGATTTCGACATTTCATATTTTTTTGAATATGAGTCTGTATTTAATATACAACCTGTTATACTAAATACATAGTGATTGATCTACTTTAAAATTAATTTACTTATTAATAATCTGGAAAGAAGGTTGAAGTATGGAGCCGGATAGATTTGAAAAAAAGAGGAATGATATAAATTTTTGGTTAAGTAATATAGATTCTAAAGTTTCTTTCTCATTAGCATTTGTTGGAATTATAATTGGGTTTATTTTTTCTAGTGACACCACAGATACTACTGTATCTTTTTATATTAATGAAATCACAGAAAATATTACTCTAACAATTATTACAATTAACTTTTTGATATTTATTTTATCAATATTATTTTTATTTTTATCTTTAATTTTCTTTTTACGTAGTTTAAAAGCTCGATACCAAAATAAAAAAGAACTGGATAAAAAATTAACTGATAAGTCTTTTTTATTTTGGGGAACCATTGCAGAAACTAGAAACTTTTCAGAATTTAAAAGTGCATTTATTTCAAATAATACGACAGATAAAGAAAATGATTTTTTATCTCAAATATATATAAATTCTAAAATTACTCAAAAGAAATTTAATTATTACAACAAAGGTTTATGGTGCTTAATGATAGGAACCAGTTTATTTATTCTTTTTAAACTTATTTCATATTTTTAATGAAAGGTGGATACTACTATGGCAAATACTTTAGAGGAATTAAAAGAGATTTTAAAAACTGATATTAATACTATTACTGATACTAGTTTCGACGTAAATATTACCTCTTCTACTTCTGTTCCAACAGTTGAGGATAGTGGAATAACTTATCCAAATTTAGATGAAAAAAAAATAAATGCTAAGACCATAACTACCTGTGTGTTATATATAGATATTCGAAAATCTACTGAATTAAATTTAAAACATACACCTAAAACCCTAACGAAATTATATTCTGCGTTTATGAGGTCCATGATTAAAGCTGCTCAACATTATAATGGTAAAGTACGTAATATTATTGGAGATAGAATTATGGTAGTTTTCGAAGAAGAAAACTGTTTTAACAATGCCGTTCATACTGCAATTTTATTAAATTCTGTATCAAAATATTTATTAAATCCAGCTTTTTCTTATAATGATATTTCTTGTGGAATAGGTATTGATTATGGTGAAATGCTTGTCTCTAAAGGTGGAATTAAAAAAAATGGTAAGGAAAATGCCCCTTATAAATCATTAGTTTGGCTGGGAAGTCCCGCTAATATAGCTAGCAAACTAACTGATCTTGCAAATAAAGATATAACTATTGATAAAAGTAATGTTTTTTATATTGTTGATTCAACAAGTATTGAAAAAAAATGTTATTATTTAAGCTTCAAAGAGTTTTTTTCTAATGATTATATAAAAAAGTACAATTTAGAATATATGGAACATGATCAGTATGACTTAGATTTAGGTTGGTTCCATTCTAATAAATTTAGTGCATTTCCTTGGAGTTTGACAGATCCTAAAAAAGTAAAAACCCCCGAAATACTTATGACAGAATCTGTTTTTTTTAATTACAAAAGAGAAAATATTAATAATAATGAAATTAAAAATAACTTGTGGAAAAAACAAGATTCATCTTTATACGAAGGATATAATATCTATGGTGGTGGATTAATTTACCCAGTATTTAAACCGTAGTATAAAAAGTTTTAGAAATGAATGAAATTTTAATAAAGTTTCATCCATTTCACCCTCATTGATTTCAGTATAATACTTTATATTCTTTTCACTGCTGCGACCGAAAAATTCGGTTAGCTTACCCTTATTTTTGGCATTATTTGTAATAAAGGCAACTAAACTTCTTCCGCAATGTATATTCTTATATCATCTTTTAATACTTTGGAAAGTAAAGATTTACCATCATTTATATTTGAGAAAAAGGAAGGTACGTAATGAGAGTTTCAGACATTATTTTTACAGGCTTTATTATAGCAATATTCATTGTTCCGATTGAAAAATATAATTTTATTTACAAATTAATCAATAAAATTATATTACTTAACAAAATTCCTATAAAAAACATTCCAATAATAATAAAAATAATATTCAGTATTCTGATAACTGTGCTTTATCTAATTTTAGATTATACAAATAAACCAACTTTACTATTCAATCATTTGAAGAATACTATTTTTTATCCGATTAGCTTAAGTGTATTATCTCCAGTTACAGGTGAGGTTTTAGTAGCTATAGTTGGACTTATGTTTACAATTCTAACTTTACTTTATACGGGTACTACAAACTTAAGAAAAAACGATGCAGAAGTCATATTTAAATTAGTTGATTTACTAGAAAATAATATTAAAGTCGCGAAAAAAGAAAAAGTAGATAGTGAAATTAACAGCATTAAAAAAGATAGTGAAGATAAAGATCTACGGAGAATTTTTTTATTAACGCCGATTGTAAAATTAAGCTAGACAAATAAAAAAGCCATTCGTGGTACACTCAAAATGTATTTCCGACCAAAGAA